>NZ_JCBCUW010000030.1:0-76156 GCF_059862525.1 Pseudomonas sp. MF08875 | reverse complement strand
CAAACGCTTCGACTTCAAATGCCCGATCGAGGTGATGGGCGAAGTGATGCAAGAAGCCGTGGTGATGCGGCATGATGCTCCCGCTTCAATTCAATAACCGTGTTGCACTCAGATCCTGCAACCGCCAGGATTTAACGGTGTGCACACCGATGGGTGCAGCAGTTTGGGATGCGGACGCGAGTGAACAAGATCACTGGTCCGCTAGGAAGGGCGTATTAATCAAATACAAAATAAACCGGCCGGGCGGCAGAATTGCAGAACGCTATGATCGCCAGCCCTTGGCTAGTGACATAACTCCGCCCTCCTGTAAGAGCAGGAATCGCAGCCTCAATGGCCGGAAGCTGCCGGCCCCGCTTTGGCCGTAAAGGGCGGCTTGGCCAGCCATACCAGCAGCATCAGCCCCATGAACATCCACCCCAGCAACGTGAAGTAATCCACGGTAGACATCATGTAGGCCTGGCTGGTGAGAATCTGGTCCAGTTGCGCGTAAGCCTTGTGCCCTGCTCCACCGAGCGCCTGCAAGGCGTCTCGCGTGGCCGGGTCGTAGGTGGTCATGTTTTCGCTCATGTAGGCATGGTGCTGGTCGGCCCGGCGAATCCAGATCCAGGTGGTCAGCGACGCCGCGAAGCTGCCGCCCAGGGTGCGTAGGAAGGTGGCCAGCCCCGCGCCGTCGGCGATCTGGTGCGGCGGCAGGTCTGACATCAGGATGCTCAAGGTCGGCATGAAGAACAGCGCCACGCCAATGCCCATGAACAACTGCACCAGGGCGATGTGCTGGAAATCCACCTCGTGGGTGAACCCGGCGCGCATAAAGCAACTCAGGCCAATGGCCAGGAACGCCAGGCCCGCCAGCAGGCGCAGGTCGAATTTGTGGGCGTACTTTCCCACGAATGGCGACATCAGCACCGGTAGGATGCCGATTGGCGCCACCGCCAGCCCGGCCCAAGTCGCGGTGTAGCCCATTTGCGTCTGCAACCACTGCGGCAGAATCAGGTTGATGCCAAAGAACCCGGCGTAACCGAGTACTAACACGAGGGTGCCGATGCGGAAGTTACGGTGGGCGAACAAGCGCAGATTGACCACCGGATGCTTGTCGGTCATTTCCCAGATGACAAACACCGCCAGCGCCACCACCGAGACCAACGCGCCGACAATGATGAAGTTGGACTCGAACCAATCCAGGTCATTGCCCTTGTCGAGAATGATCTGCAACGCACCGACGCCCACGATCAGGCTGAGCAAACCGACGTAGTCCATGGGCTGGTGGCGGGTGACCACCGGACGCGCCTTGAGCTGCTGGCGCACCACCATCACCGCGAAAATGCCGATGGGCACGTTGATGAAGAAAATCCACGGCCAACTGTAGCTGTCAGTGATCCAGCCGCCGAGGATCGGCCCGGCGATGGGCGCCACCACCGTGACCATCGCCAGCAGCGCCAGGGCCATGCCTCGCCTGGCCGGCGGGTAGACGGCAATCAGCAGGGTCTGGGTCATCGGGTACAACGGCCCAGCCACCAGGCCTTGCAGCACGCGAAAGCCGATCAGCTCGGGCATCGAGGTGGAGATGCCGCACAAAAAAGAGGCCAGTACGAACAGCACCGTGGCCCACAAAAACAGTTTCACCTCGCCAAAGCGCCGGCTCAGCCAACCCGTCAGCGGCAGGGCGATAGCGTTGCTCACTGCGAACGAAGTGATGACCCAGGTGCCCTGCTCCGAACTCACCCCCAGGTTGCCCGAGATAGTCGGCAACGCGACGTTGGCAATGGTGGTGTCGAGCACCTGCATAAAAGTCGCCAGGGACAGGCCGATAGTGGCCATCAGCAAACTGGGCGGCGTGAAAGACGCGTTGTGGTTCATCGCACATCCTGGGAATCAAGGCAGGCGCCGCGCCCGCCAGGGGCGCGGCGTGAAGGTCAGCGCCGGGCGGTCTTGCCGAGCAAGGCACTGTTGTCGTGGATCAGCCGCACGATCATGGCATCGGCCTCCCCCAGTTGCCGGGCGTACACCGCCGTGCTGAACGAAGCCTTTTGCGGCGGTTGTTGTGCCAGCACCGGGCCACTCTGGTCATGCAGGTTGACCTTGACCTGGGTCGAGAGGCCCACCCGCAGCGGGTGCTCAGCCAGTTGCTGGGCATTGATATGGATGCGCACCGGCACACGCTGGACGATCTTGATCCAGTTGCCCGTGGCGTTCTGCGCCGGCAACAGGGCGAACGCGCTACCGGTGCCGGCACCGAGGCTGTCGAGGGTGCCGCTGTACTTCACGTCGCTGCCGTAGATATCGGTTTCGATGTCCACCGGTTGGCCGATGCGCATGTCCCGCAGTTGGGTTTCCTTGAAGTTGGCGTCGATCCACAGTTGGTCCAACGGGATCACCGCCATCAGCGCCGTGCCCGGTTGCACGCGTTGGCCCAGTTGCACGGTGCGCTTGGCCACGTAACCGGTGACCGGCGCGATCAAGGTGCTGCGGGCATTGGTCAGGTAGGCCTGGCGCAGTTGCGCGGCGGCGGCTTGCACGTCCGGGTGGGACGACACCTGCGTGTCATCCACCAGGGCGCTGCTGGTGTTGAGTTGCTGCTGGGCGTTGGCCAGGGCGTTTTGCGCCGAAGTCAGGTCATCGCGGGCATGGGACAGCTCTTCCTGGGAAATCGCCCCGCCCGCCGCCAGGTTCTTGCGCCGGTTGAAGTTGTCCTGGGCCTTCTGCACGTCGGCTTTGTGCGCGTTGACCTGGGCTTTCATCCCATCAACGTTGCTGTACAAGCCGCGCACCTGGCGCACGGTGCGGGCCAGGTTGGCCTGGGCGCTTTGCAGGCCGACCTGGGCGTCGTTGGGGTCGAAGTTAATCAGCACCTGGCCTTCGTGCACCAGGTCGCCATCATCGGCGCCGATGCTGACCACCGTGCCGGTGACCAGCGGGGTGATCTCCACCACGTTGCCGTTCACGTAGGCGTCGTCGGTGCTTTCATTCCAGCGCCCGTAGAGCTCATGCCAGCCCCACACCCCGGCACCGCCGAGGAGCACGAGGGCGGCCAGGGCCAATAGCATGAATTTGCGTTTTGCGGGGTTGGCGCCGTCCTGGGAGGGATCGGTGCCAGCGTGTTCGTTGGCCATGATGTTTACCTTGAATAAGTGACTCAGCGCGGCTGGGACAGGCTGGCGGCGCTCGGGCCGCTGCCGTCGAACCCACCGCCCAGCGCTTGCATCAGTTGAATCGAGAGGTCGATCTGCTCGCCATTGAGGTTGGCCAACTGGCGTTGGGCCAGCAGCAATTGCTGCTCGATGCTGAGCACGTCCAGGTAATTACCGATGCCCGAGCCAAAGCGCTGGACGACGGTGTCGTAGGAATCCTGGGCGATGTCGGTGGCGTGTTGCTGGGCCTTGATCTGCCGGCCGATGTCCCCCAACTGGGCGAGGCTGTCGCTGACGTCCCCCAGGGCCTGGACCAAGCGTTTGTTGTACTGCGCCACCGCGAGGTCGTAGTCGGCGTCGCGGGCATCAAGGTCGGCGCGCAAGCGGCCACCGTCGAAGATCGGCAGGGAAACGGCCGGCGCGACGTTAAAAAAGCGGCTGGCCGAACCGAACATCGCGTCCCCCAGCAACGACTGCACGCCGGCGGCAGCGCTGAGGTTGAGGTTGGGGTAAAAGTTGGTTTTGCCGGCGACGATGTTCTTGCTCGCCGCTTCCACCCGCCAGCGCGCGGCGACCAGATCGGGGCGCCGGCCCAGCAGTTCGGCCGGCAGCACCGAGGGCAAGGCCACGGCGCTAGCCTGCAAGACCTGGGGCCGGGGGATTTCGTTGCCACGATCCGGGCCTTTGCCCAGCAGCACCGCCAGGGCGATGCGCGCGCTTTGCAGCCGTTTCTGGGCGTCGATCAGGCTGGCTTCGGAGCTGGCGGCCAGGCTTTCGGTTTGTTGGTACTGGTACTGGCTGTCGATGCCCGAACGCAGGCGCCGCTCGCTCAGGTCGAGCATCTGCCGCGTGCGCTTGAGGTCATCGCTGGCCAAGTCGTGAACGATATGGGCCTGCCCCAGGTGGCTGTAGGCTCGGGCCACATCGGCGGCCAGGGTCAGTTGCGCGGCCTGGCGGTCGACCTCGGCGGCGCGGGTCTGGCCCAGGGCCGCTTCCCAGGTGGCACGCTGGCCGCCCCACAGGTCGAAGCGGTAATTGAAGCCCAAATCCAGGCTGCGCAGGGTGCTGTAGTTGCCGCCCTGCCCCGTCGGGTCTTGGTCGCGGGCCAGGCGCGAGCGGCTGACACTGCCATTGGCGTCCAGGGTGGGCATACGTGCGGCGTTGGCGGCATAGGCAGCGGCGCTGGCCTGGTGGGCGCGGGCGCTGGCGATCTGCATGTCGGGGCTGTCACGCAGCGCTTCGCGGATCAGACCATCGAGTTGCGGGTCGCCCAGGCTGGTCCACCAATCGCTTTTCGGCCAGGCCGCAGGGCTCAGGGTTACGCCGCTCAGCGACTGCCCGGCCTTGAGGTTCTGCGCCTCAAGTGCCGCGCCTTCGGGGTGCAGGCCGCTGTAGCTGGCGCAGCCGGCCAGGCTCAGGGCCAGCAGCACCAGGCTCAAGGAAGCACGCAAGGTGTGCTTGTTCATTTATTTACCTACTCGCTGCAAGGTAATGGGGTCACCGGCCGCCACCAGGATTTTCTTCAGGATCGCCTCCAGGCTGCGCAACTCTTCGCTGCTCAAGGCCCCCGCCAACTCGTTCATCGCCTCAGCGCCGATCTGCGGCAAGCGGTCGGCCAGCGCCTGGCCCTGTGCAGTCAGCACCAACTGCACCTGGCGCCGGTCAGCCTCGCAGCGTTTGCGGGCGAGGAAGTCTTTTTGCTCCAGGCGATCGAGCATGCGGGTCATGGAACCGCTGTCCAGGGACAGGTGGCGGCACAGCTCGGCCGGGGTATCGACACCGAACTGGGCCATGATGATGAGCACCTTGAACTGCGCGGCGGTGATGCCGTGGGGCTCCATGTGGGTGTCAAGGAGGCGGTCCTTGAGCAACGCGGCGCGCCCGAGCAGTAGGCCCAGGTGGCAATTTTGAAAGTTGTCCGGGGTGAAATGCTTCATCTGACGACCCTTTGGCTGCTGTGGCAGGGTAATTATGTCGAGATGTTACTGCCTAGGCAGCGAATGACCAAGCATTAATTAGCTTGCTTGGTATTTACCTGATGAAGGGTGTGGAGGGGAGCGCTCAGCCCCGTGGGAGCGGGCTTGCCCGCGATGGCGGCATTCCAGCCACCAGAAATGCTGTGGCCATTTAGGCCTCGTCGCGGGCAGAGCCCGCTCCCACAGGGGTTTGCCCCGGGAGGGCCATCACAGCCAACACACGGGCACGCCCACCCCTATAGAACTGCAGCCAGCCTGCCGTCAGAAGTCGCGTTTGTAGAAGATATCCAGGGAGCTGGCGACGCCGCTGGCTACTTCCACATAGACCTTTTTGCTCAACAGGTAACGCAAGGCAATGGTGTTGGCCGGCTCGAACACGCCCACGCCGTAGCGCAGGCTGAGTTTCTCGGAGATCTTGCCGCTGGCCACCACCGCCGTGTCGTTACCGCTGCCCTGGGTGTCCAGCTCGAAGTCCTGGATGCCCAGGCTCTTGGCAATATCCGAGGTCACCCCGGCGCTGCCCATCAAGCCCAGGCCCAGGGCCGCTTGGGCGAGCATGTTGTTGTCTTCGCCGGTGGTACTCAGGGGCCGCCCGAGCACTAGGTAGGACAGCGCCTGCTCCTGGCTCATGGCCGGTTCCGAGAAGATCTGCGTGTTCGGTTGCTCGGCGCTGCCACTGAGGCGGATGCCGGCGACCACGTCATCGGTCCGGCGGATCGCTTCAATGTCCAGGTACGGCTGGTCCAGCGGCCCGGCAAATAGCAACCGCGCACGGCGCACCGTCAGGCGCTGGCCGTAGGCGCGGTAGCGGCCGTCGTTGAGCCACAGTTCGCCACGGGTGTCCAGGTTGTCGCCGATATGCACCTGGCCTTGTAGGTTGGCGGTCAGGCCGAACCCGGCGAAGCTGAGTTTCTCCTTGCCCACTTCCACGTCGATGTCCATCGCCATGGCCAACGGTGCCTTACCCTCCTCGGTCTGGTGGCCGACGATCACGGTGTCCTCGGAGACTTTGACGGTGGACGGCGGCAGCTCGCGCACGGTGATCTCGCCCTTGGGGATCTGCACCTTGCCGACAATGGCCAGTTTGTCGTTGACCAGGGTGATCTTCAGGTCCGGCGCCACTTCCAGGGCCGCGTAGGGCTCCACGGTGACCGGCAGTTGGCTGCCTTGCAGGTTGATGTCCACCGCCAGGGCCTGGCCCCAGTCAACCTGGCCACGCACGGTGCCCTGCCCGGCCTTGCCACTGCGCCAGGCACCGTTGAGGCGCACGCTTTCCCCGGCGATCAGCGCCTGGATGTTCAGGCCCTCGAAACTGGCCGGCAGTTGCGGGCCGGAAATTTCCCCGCCGATCAGGTTGACGCTGCCATTGACCTGCGGCGCCAGCAGGCTGCCGCTGACCCGGCCGTTGCCGTTGAGCTTGCCGCTGAGTTTTTCCACCATCGGCACGAAGGGGCGTGCTACCGCCAGGTCCAGGCCAGTGAGGGTGAAGCTGCCGGTCAGCGGTTTGCTTTTGGGCAACGGGTTGATCTGCGCCTGCACCTGCAACTGGCCGAGCTGGCCACCGCGAAAGTCCAACTGGGTGTCGATCCGCTTGGGGTTGAGGGTGGTTTGCAGCTTGAGCGTGTCGTAGGGGAAGTCCAGCCACTGGTCGTGGTCCTTGACGCGCAACGTGCCGCCGCTGGCATCGAGCAGGATCTGGCCCTTGGGCCCGCTAGCCGGCAGGTCCAGTTGCACATCGGCGTTGAGCGTGCCCTGCCAGGCGAAATCCTGGGGCAGCCATTGGGCCAGGCTGTCGATGGGGAACTGCTTGAGGTGATAGCGCAACTTGGGCTCGGGCATCAGCCGCTGGTCTTCGCCACACAGGCTCGCCGCCCCGGAAGTCCAGCAATGGGCGGCGAAGGTCAGCTTGCCGTCGGCCAGGCGTTGGATCTTCGCCGGGGCTTGCAGTGTCCAGTCCTGGCCGCCGACCTGGATATCGCCCGTGGCCAGGCGCCCGCGCCAGTTGCCCTGGTCCAGGTTGCCGTCCAGGCCCAGGGCCAGCTTGAGCTGGGGCCCGGACAGGTCGAGCGCCAGTTGCTGCTGCTTGAGGGTGCCCTGGCCGCTGACGGTCAGCGTGCCCAGCGCGGTGTCGCCGGCCTGGATGCCGCTGCCCTTGAGGTCGATCACCGCCCGTTGGGCGCCGTCCAGGCGCGCGTCGAGGTTGAGGCGTTGCAGGCGATTGTCGGCCAGCCCCAGTTGGCTGCCTTGCAGGTTCAACTGGCCCTGGGGGGCCTTGAGGCTGCCGGCCAGGTCGACGCGGCCGCTGAGTTGGCCGCGCAGCTGCGGCCAGAGTTGGGCCAGACGCGGGGCCTTGATGTCCAGTTGCCCGGCGAGTTTTTCCCGCAGGCTGGCGTTGCCGCTGATGCGGTTGTCTCCCAGGCGAATCTCCAGGGCCGCGAGGCTCCATTGCTCGCCGGCACCCTGGGCCTTGGCCTGGAACAGCGCAGGCTGGCCGCGCAGTTTGCCCTTGAGGTCCAACTCGGCGTTGAGTTGTAGTTGCTGGTTTTTTATCTGGCCTTGGCTGCGCAATGGCCCGGCGAGGGTGCCGGGCAGTTCCGCAAGCCAGTACGCCGGGTTGAGGGCCGCCAGTTCCAGGGCGGTGTCCCAGGCGATGCCGTCGGCGAATTGCAGGTTCAGGTGGCCCTGGGCCTTGCCCTGGCCGGCGAGCAATTTCAGTTCGGGCAGCGCCACCTGACCGAGGTCGCCGGTAAAAGGGCTGGCCAGGTTGAATGCACCGGCCGGGCCATCGAGGGCAGCGTCGAACTGGCCCTGGTACTTACCGTCGCGGTAAGTGGCGTTGGCCTTGAAGGTGCGCAGGGCCACAGCGGGCTCGTCGATCACCGGGTAGAGGCGATGCCAGGGGAAATTCAGCCAATCGAGGGTGCTGTCGGCGCTAAAGCCCTCGCGCCAATCCAGGTTGGCGCGCAGGTTCAGGCGTTGCTCGGGGCCGGCGTCCAAGTTGAGGGCGGCGATTTGCGCGCCGTCGGCGTCCACCTTGCCATTGAGCGCCAGCGCCACGGGGCCTTGCTCGGCAGGCAGCGTGGCCTTGCCTTGCAGTTGATAGCCGTTTTTCAGGTCACCGTTGGCGGTGAGGTCCAGTTGATTGAGTTGCAAGGTGTCCGGCAGCTCGGCGGCAGGCTTGAAGCCATCGGCGGTGAGGCGCAAACGCGCCGGCAGGTTGTCTGCCAAGGGCTGCAACTCGCCGCTTAAGTGGCCCGGCAGGTAGCCACTACTGGTGGCGTCGAGGTTGAGGGTCTTGAGCAAATCGCCGTCGATCTTCAGCGCCACCGCCCAAGGTGCGCCGCCGGGGGCATACGGCAGGTCGAGATTGCCTTGGGCTGTCAGCGGCCACTGGCCCTTGGGTTGCAGTTGGCCGGACAGGCTCAGTTGCAAACCGTCGCGTTGCAGTTGCAAGGCGTCGATCTGCAAGCCTTCGCCTCGCCAGTGCGCGGCCAGTTGCAGGCCCTTGAGCTGTTCGCTGCCATCGAGCAGCAAACTGCCGAGGCGCACATCGCCCAGTTCGATGGCCAGGGGCAGGTCCAGGTCTGGCAGGCTGAGGGGGCCAGCGCTGCTCTCGGTGCTGGGTGCCAGTTGCAGGCTGATCTGTTCGGCGAGCAATTGTTCGATGCACAAGGTACGGCGCGCCAGGCATGACGGCGCCCAGGCGAACAGCACCTGGCGCAGCTCCACCCGAGTATCGCCCTGCTGCCACACCACAGAGTCGGCGCGCCATTGGCCGCCCAGGCGCCCTTGGAAATTCTCCAGGGTCAACCCAGGAACGCGGTTCAACGCCCAACGGCTGCCCGTGGAGGTGCCCAGCACCAATGACAGGGCCAGCACGACGGCCATCAGCAGGGCCAGGGTCGTCAGCCCGGCTACTTTCACACCACGTTTCACAGCTCAGGCCCCATGGAAAAGTGCAAGCGAATGCCGCCGTCGTCGTCCATCGCGTGGGCGAGGTCGAGGCGGATCGGCCCCACCGGCGACACCCAACGCACGCCGACGCCGACGCCAGTCTTGAGGTTGGGCAATTCGAGCTTATTGAAGGAGTTGCCTTGGTCGATAAAGGTCGCTACCCGCCACTTGTCGGCCACGGCGTATTGGTATTCGGCACTCGCCGCCACCATGTAGCGCCCGCCGATGCGGTCGCCGTCGGAGTTTTTCGGCGACAGGCTCTGGTAGTCGTAGCCGCGCACGCTCTGGTCGCCACCGGCAAAAAAGCGCAGCGACGGCGGGATCGACTTATAGCCATTGGTGGCGCTGCCGCCGAACTGCACGCGGCCCAGGAAGCGGTGGTTGTCCCACACCGTGGTCAGGCCTTTGAGCAACGCCGTGCCATAGAGCAAGTTGTTGTCCGAGCCCAGCCCTTCCTTGGCCACTTTGGTATCGAACTGCAGCCGGTAGCCGTTGTGCGGGTCGATGCGGTTATCGCTGCGCAGGTAGGCATAGCTCAGGCCCGGCATCAGTAGGTTGCTCAGCCCGGAGTCATCGCCCAAACGGTATTCCTCGCGCTGCCATTTGAGTGACACCACCCGCTGCCAACCGCTGGGCAGCTTGCTGTGCCATTCCGGGCCCAAGGTCAACAGTTTGCTCAGGCTATCGGTGCCGGCCATTTCTTCATATTGATAGCCACCGGCAAAACGCAGCTTGTCGGTCAGCGGCGGGTCCAACGGCACGTCGTACCACAGGCCGACGTTCTGCCGCGGCTGGGAGACCTCCGCCTCCCAGCCATAGCTGTGGCCCTGGGGGTTGACCCAGTGACGCGTCCAGTTGGCCTTGGCCCGCGGCCCGACGTCTGTCGAAAAACCCAGGCCCAGGCCCATGGTGCGCGGCTTGCGGGTCTGCAGCTTGACGGCCACCGGGATCACTTTGGCGGTGGCGGCCGCGGGCGCGGCGTCTACCCGCACGCCTTCAAAATAGCCACTGGCTTGCAGCGCCTGGTTGAGTTCGGCGATCAGTTCCGAGTCGTAGGGCGTGCCGGCCTTGAATGGCACCATGCGGTGCAGCAGTTCTTCATCGAACGGCGTGTCACCGGCAAAACTGACAGCCCCCAAGGCATAGCGTGGGCCGCTGTCGTAGACCAGTTCGATATCCGCCACCCCGGCCTGGGGATCCACGGACAACACCTGGCGGGTGAAGCGGCCACTGAAAAAACCGTAGCGCGAGGCCTGGTTCTGGATCAGGCGCTTGGAGTCTTCGTAATGGCCGTGGTTGAGCACCGCGCCGGGCTTGAGCTGGTCGCTCCTGGGTACGCGAAAGGCCTTGAGGGCAGCCGCCGGACCGTCGATGCGCACGGTGACGTTGCGCAGGTGCACCGGCTCACCGGGGTCGATGCGCAGCACCAGCCGTGGAGACTTGCCGGGCTTGACCTCGCTTTCGATCTGCGGCTGGTAGAAACCCAGGGCCTGGGCGGCTTTGCGCGCCTGTTCCTCGGCACCGCGGCTAAAGCGCAGCAACGCCTCTTCGTCACGCTCGCCAAGGCCGCCGATATAGCCTTCAACGTTGGCCTTGAGTTCGTCGTTGGACGGCTTGATACGCACGTCCAGTTCGCTTTGGGCCAGCACCGATGCACTGGCGATCAGCAGGAGCAAACCGCTGGTGATTCGTTGGGAAAACTTCATAGGCGCGGATGCTATCACGTGCTCGGGAGCGTGATAGAGCCTGGGTTGGCGCAAAAAGTTCGGCCCTCAAGCCGTTGCTGTTTGTAACGCCTGGGGGTTGGCATGGAAAAACACATGCTCGCGCACCGGCCCCACCGCCACTTCGCCGATCTCCTCGTAACCCTGGTGCTGATAAAACGCCAGGTAGCGCGGGTTGCCGGTATCGAGCACCACGCCTTGGGAGTTGGGGTCCACCGCGCACCAGTTGTGCACCGCTTCAAGCAGTTGTTCGCCAAAGTGATTGCCCTGGAACTGCGGGTGGATGCCCAGCAGCGGCAGCATGTGCACCGCATCGGTGGGCACACAGGCCAAGACCGCCGCGTGGTAATCCAGGTAACGCCGGGTGCAGCGAAAACCGGTGCTGAGCACCATGCGCAGGCGCCACGCCCAGCTCTCGGTGATCCCCAGGCGCCGTTGCGGCGGCGCGATCAGGGCGATGCCCACCAGACGATCATTGACCAGCAGGCCAATGGCCGGCAGGTCCTGGAGAAAATGCTGTTTGACCAACTCGCGCACCGTGGCCCGCACCCGTTGTTCATAACCGGGGCGCTCAGCCTCGAACAGAAAGGCGAAGGTCGGTTCGTGACGGTAGGCGTGGTACAGCAGCGAGCGGGCTTCGCGCGAATAGCCGCTGTCGAGCATGTGGATCTGGGCGATGGCGGTTGAAGTGTCTGGCATGACGGTGGAACTCCCCTGGGCCGGCTCGAAGGGGCCGGCTTCTTATTGGTACGAACCTGCGCGCGGGTCACTCGTTCCCTTGCTTGTGTGTAGAAAGCGGGCTTGCCCGCGCTCGGCTGCGTAGCGGTCGTAATGACGGTGTTAGGCGCACCACCGTTGCAGCGGCACAGAGGAACCCTAGCAGCCGTTCCCTGATGGCGCCACGCTGGCCCCTATGGTGCTTGTCGGCTAGCATCGCTGTTTTTTCCAGGACTGCCGCCCATGAAGATTGTCTCGTTCAACATCAACGGCCTGCGCGCCCGGCCCCATCAGTTGGCGGCGCTGATCGAGAAACACCAACCGGACGTCATCGGCCTGCAGGAAACCAAAGTCCACGACGACCAGTTCCCCCTGGCCGAGGTGCAGGCCCTGGGTTACCACGTCTACTACCACGGGCAAAAAGGCCATTACGGCGTCGCCCTGCTCTCGCGCCAAGAACCCCTGGCGCTGCACAAGGGCTTCGACACGGATGACGAAGACGCCCAGCGCCGCTTCATTTGGGGCACCTTCGCCGACGAACACGACCAACCGGTAACCATCATGAACGGCTATTTCCCCCAGGGCGAAAGCCGCGACCACCCCACCAAGTTTCCCGCCAAGCAGCGTTTCTACAGCGACTTGCAGCACCTGCTGGAAAGCCGCTTCAGAAACGACCAGGCCTTGGTGGTGATGGGCGACGTGAACATCTCGCCCCAGGACTGCGACATCGGCATCGGCCCGGACAACATGAAGCGCTGGCTGAAAACCGGCAAATGCAGCTTCCTGCCCGAAGAACGCGAGTGGATGGAACGCCTCAAGAACTGGGGCTTGGTGGACAGCTTCCGCCACCTCAACCCCGACGTAGCCGACCGCTTCAGTTGGTTCGACTACCGCAGCCGCGGCTTTGAGGATGAACCCAAGCGCGGCCTGCGCATCGACCTGATCCTCACCTCCCAGGCCCTGCTGCCGCGGATCAAGGACGCCGGTGTGGACTACGACCTGCGGGCCATGGAGAAACCTTCCGACCACGCGCCGATCTGGCTGGAACTGAGTTGAGGCCCGCACGCCGTCATATTTATGCAACCTGGCTGACTTAATCTCCCGGCACTTCCTTTGGTCTTAGAAGGTGCCGGCCATGCTGCGCGCTCTGTTCCCGCTATGGTTGTGCGCGCTGTTGGCCGCACCGGCCAGTGCCACCCCGCTACCCCTCCCCGCCCACGGCCCGGCTTTGCGCATCCAGGGCTCCAACACCATCGGCGCCACGCTCGGCCCGGCGCTGGTGCAGGGGCTGCTGCAAGAGCAGGGTGTGCTCAATATCCGCCGCGAAGTCACCGGCATCAGCAACGAACAACGCCTGGTCGGCCAGACCGCCCAGGGCCAACAGGTGATCGTGGACGTCGCCGCCCACGGTTCGAGCACTGGGTTCACCGCCCTGAAGAACGCCAGCGCCGACCTGGCCGCCGCATCGCGCCCGATCAAGGACAGCGAACGCCAGGCGCTGCAACCTCTGGGCGACCTGAAGAGCCCGGGCGCCGAGCAGGTGATCGCCATCGATGGCCTGGCGATCATCCTGCACCCGCAAAACCCGGTCAGCCAACTGACCACCGAGCAACTGGCCCAGGTGTTCAACGGCGAAATCACCTCCTGGGAAGCCCTGGGTGGCGTCGGCGGGCCCATCACCCTGTACGCCCGGGATGACCAGTCCGGCACCTACGACACCTTTAAAGAGCTGGTGCTGAGCCGCCGCGCCAAGCCCTTGCTGGCCTCGGCCAAGCGCTTTGAATCCAGTGAACAATTGTCCGACGCGGTCAGCCTCGACCCTCGGGCCATTGGCTTTATCGGCCTGCCCTACATCCGCCAGGCCAAGCCCCTGGCGATTGCCGACGGCGCCTCGCAGCCCATGCTGCCCGGCAACAGCCTGATCGCCACCGAAGACTATCCGCTGTCGCGGCGGCTGTTTTTTTACCTGCCGCCGAACGCTCCATCGCCCTGGGCCCGGGCCCTGGTGAAGTTTGCGCAAAGTGCCAAGGGCCAGGCTATCGTCGCCGCCAACGGCTTTATCGCGCAGACCGTGCAAGCCATCCGCGTTGCCCCGAGTGCGCAAATGCCCGCGGACTATCAACGCCTGAGCCGTCAGGGCAAACGCCTGACGGTGAATTTTCGCTTCGAAGAAGGCAGCGCCAGCCTGGACAACAAGGCGCGCCAAGACCTGGGCCGGGTGCTCGACTACCTCAAGGCCCACGACCTGCTGGACCGGCGCGTGACATTGGTGGGGTTTGGCGACGCCAAGGACGACCCCCAGCGAGCCGCCCTGTTGTCGAAACTGCGGGCCATGGCGGTGCGCCGGGAGCTGGTGAAAAACGCCGTGGTACTGCGCGACGTGCGCGGCATGGGCGCACAAATGCCGGTGGCGGCCAATGACGTGGATGAGGGGCGGATCAAGAATCGGCGAGTGGAGGTGTGGGTTGACTGAAGGGCTGATTGTGTAGTGCCTGGGTAGGCGCTATCGCGAGCAGCCTCGCTCCCACAAGGGTTCAACCCCTGTGAAACAGGCCCTGCCCGCGATGAGGCCAGTACAGCCGGCACATTTACCAGCAGTCATGCCGCCATCGCAGGCGAGCGGCGCACCGCCCGGCCCGCTCCCACAGTTGAACGGTGGCGTGGAGGGGATTTTCATTTTTCCCCTGTGGGAGCGAGCCTGCTCGCGATGGCGGCGGGCCTGCCCAGGTTTACTGCCCGCTACGCAGCATATCCCGCGGCACATACTTGCCGATCTCGAACTTGCCGATGGCGGCGCGGTGCACTTCGTCCGGGCCGTCGGCCAGGCGCAGGGTGCGTTGCATGGCGTACATGTAGGCCAGCGGGAAGTCATTGGACACCCCGGCGCCACCGTGGATCTGGATGGCGCGGTCGATCACTTTCAGGGCCACGTTGGGCGCCACGACTTTGATTTGGGCGATTTCGCTTTTCGCCACTTTGTTGCCCACGGTGTCCATCATGTACGCCGCCTTGAGGGTCAAGAGGCGGGCCATGTCGATCTCCATCCGCGAGTCGGCGATCTTGTCGATATTGCCGCCCAGGCGGGCCAACGGCTTGCCGAACGCGGTGCGGCTAACCGCACGCTTGCACATCAATTCCAGGGCCCGTTCGGCCATGCCGATGGAGCGCATGCAGTGGTGGATACGGCCCGGGCCCAGGCGCCCCTGGGCAATTTCAAAGCCCCGGCCCTCGCCCAGCAGCACGTTCTCGTAAGGCACCCGCACGTTGTCGAACAGCACCTCGGCGTGGCCGTGGGGCGCGTCGTCGTAGCCGAACACCGGCAGCGGGCGGACAATTTTCACCCCGGGGGCGTCCACCGGCACGAGGATCATCGAGTGCTGCTGGTGGCGCGGCGCGTCCGGGTTACTCAGGCCCATGAAAATCATGATCTTGCAGCGCGGGTCGCACGCGCCCGAGGTCCACCATTTTTTGCCGTTGATGACCCACTCGTCGCCATCGCGCACGGCGCGGGCGGCCATGTTGGTGGCATCCGAAGACGCCACGTCCGGTTCGGTCATGGCGAAGGCCGAGCGGATTTCACCGCGCAGCAAAGGTTCGAGCCAGCGCTGCTTCTGTTCTTCGTTGGCGTAGCGCACCAACACTTCCATGTTGCCGGTGTCCGGCGCCGAGCAGTTGAACGGCTCCGGGCCCAGCAGGGAGCGGCCCATGATTTCCGCCAGCGGCGCGTACTCAAGGTTGGTCAGGCCAGCGCCCCGGTCCGACTCGGGCAAGAACAGGTTCCACAGGCCTTCGGCCTTGGCCTTGAGCTTGAGTTCTTCCATGATTGCCGTCGGCTGCCAGCGGTCGCCTTCGGCCACCTGGCGCTCAAACACCGCCTCGGCGGGGTAAACATAGGCGTCCATGAACGCGGTAACGCGCTCACGCAGTTCCTGAACCTTGGGGGAGTAAGAAAAATCCATGGGCGGCTACCTTTTCAAGGGTGGTGTTGAGGTCATGAAATCGATGCTAGGGCAGCTACGAAAATTTACCTAACCTATTCTCGGCGTGTATTAACATTCATCACCGATATATAGTCGGTTGATTGAATCCTAAAAATAAGAGTGCAGCGCAATGAATCTGAGCAAGGTCGACCTCAACCTTTTCATCGTCTTCGACGCGATCTACACCGAAGCCAACCTCACCCGCGCCGGGCAGATCGTTGGCATCACCCAGCCTGCGGTGTCCAACGCCCTGGCGCGTTTGCGCGAAACCTTCAACGACCCGTTGTTCGTGCGTACCGCCCAAGGCATGGTGCCCACACCCATGGCGCAGAACATCATCGGCCCGGTGCGCAACGCACTGTCGCTGCTGCGGGTGTCGGTGCAGGAAAGCCGCATCTTCAACCCCTTGCAGGCCGCCAAGACCTACCGCATCAGCATGACCGACCTCACCGAGGCGGTGATCCTGCCGCCGCTGTTCCAACGCCTGCGGCGCCTGGCGCCGACCGTCATCATCGAGAGTTTTTTGTCCAAGCGCCGCGAAACCACCAAGGAACTGGCTGCCGGGCGCCTGGATTTCGCCGTGGATGCGCCGCTCAACACCGACCCCCAGGTGCGCCACGTCAAGCTGATGGAAGACCGCTACGTGTGCGCCATGCGCAAGGGCCATGCACTGGCGGCCAAGGAAAAGTTCACCCTCGATGACTACCTGTCCCTGACCCACGTACACATCTCCAGCCGCCGCAACGGCTTGGGCCATGTTGACCTGGCGCTGGGCAAAATGGGCATCCAGCGCAAGATCGCCCTGCGCTCCCAGCATTACCTGATGGCCTCCCAGGTGCTGCACCAGACCGACATGGTCATGACCGTGCCCGAGCGCTTCGCCCGCCGCCACGACCTGCATTCGTTCAGCCTGCCGATCAATGACGTGCCAGCGGTGGAAACCCACCTCTACTGGCACGAAAGCACCGACCAGGACCCGGCCAACCGCTGGATGCGCGAACAGATGATCGAGTTGTGCCAGCAAGTCACCGCCCATGAAAAGAAACTCGATAAAGCTTGAGCCTTTAGCTGTTGCAGGCAGGCTTGACGTATACGTCAACCGCGAATTAGCTTAGCCGCAGGTTTTTTCCCAGAGCGTGCCCATGAGCAGCCAGACGTACAGCATCTCCGACCTCGCCCGCGAGCTCGACATCACCACCCGCGCCATCCGCTTCTATGAAGAACAAGGCCTACTCGCCCCCGAGCGCCGTGGCCAGGAGCGCATTTACTCGCCCCGCGACAAAGTCAGCCTCAAGCTGATTTTGCGGGGCAAGCGCATCGGCTTTTCCCTGGCCGAGTGCCGCGAGCTGATCGAGCTCTACGACCCCAGCGGCGGTAACACCAAGCAGCTGCACAGCATGCTGGCCAAGATCACCGAACGCCGCGAGCAACTGGAGCAACAGATGCTCGACATCGAACAGATGAAATTGGAACTGGACACCGCCGAAGAGCGCTGTACCCAGGCCCTGGAACAAACCCTCAAGAACCAGCAAGAGGTGCAGCCATGACCTTGCCCCAACAGGTACGCCTGGTCGAAGTCGGCCCGCGCGACGGTTTGCAGAACGAAGCCCAGCCCATCAGCGTCGCCGACAAGGTGCGCCTGGTGGACGCCCTGAGTGACGCCGGGCTTGGCTATATAGAAGTGGGCAGTTTCGTCTCGCCCAAGTGGGTGCCGCAAATGGCCGGCTCGGCCGAGGTGTTTGCACAGATCCGCCGCCAACCGGGCGTTACCTATGCCGCCCTGGCGCCGAACCTGCGCGGCTTTGAAGATGCGGTGGCGGCCGGGGTCAAGGAAGTGGCGGTGTTCGCCGCGGCCTCCGAGTCGTTCTCCCAGCGCAATATCAACTGCTCCATCAGCGACAGCCTGGCACGCTTCGCGCCCATCATGGACGCCGCCAAGCGCCAGGGCATCCGCGTGCGCGGCTATGTGTCCTGCGTGCTGGGCTGCCCTTACGAGGGCGACGTCGCCCCCGAGCAAGTGGCGCTGGTGGCCCGCGAGTTGTACGCCATGGGCTGCTATGAAGTGTCCCTGGGCGACACCATCGGCACCGGCACCGCAGGGGCCACACGACGGATGTTCGACGTGGTCGGCGCCCAGGTCCCGCGCGACAAGTTGGCCGGGCACTTCCACGACACCTACGGCCAGGCCATGGCCAACCTCTACGCCAGCCTGCTCGAAGGCATCGCGGTGTTCGACAGCTCCATCGCCGGCCTCGGCGGCTGCCCGTACGCCAAGGGCGCCAGCGGCAACGTGGCCACGGAAGACGTGCTGTACCTGCTCAATGGCTTGGGGATCGAAACGGGCGTGGACTTGGAGCGTTTGCTGGTGGCCGGCCAGCAGATTTGCACAGTACTGGGGCGCCCCACCGGTTCGCGGGTGGCCAAGGCCCGTAGCGCGGTGTAGGCCCGCACACCCCGCCCAACCCATGTCCAAGTGTTACCGCCCCCGCTTACGCGGGGCGCAAGCGAGTAACACGGAAACACCACCCTCAAAAAAAGCTGAACGTTTTTTCCGACAAAAAACCCAAGCCATTGATTTAAAAGGCTTTTAAAAAGTTGGCACGGGTTCTGCTATCTCTATCGCACAACAAAAATAAAAAAAGCGGCAAACCTAATAAAAATAAGACGTAACGACTCTGACATAACAAAAACAACACGGCAGAGACGCAGCTAACAGATTTTTTTGGAGAAGGTGTGCTTTCAGGGGGCTGCTCGCAGCGACCCGCAACCGGGCAGAGAACAATAAAACTACCCTCAGGTAGCTCCCGAACTGGTTGGTTCGTTCAACGAAAAAGCAGATCAGCGCTCAAAAAAATACGTTTGCTCTTGACCCCGGATGGGGGTCGCCCAAAACAGCAACAAGGGCAACGGTTGCCAATAACAACAACAGACCGCCCCTCAATAATAAAAAAGAGCACGTCACGACAAATTAAAGGGGAGCCTCGGCTCCCCTTTGTGCTGTCTGGGGTTCTTGGAATGCAGCGGATCTTGAGCGCGAGCGCGCCTGCTCGCGATGGGGCCAGTAAAGCCCAGGCATCCTTACCTGCTGGCCTGGCGCAATCGCGAGCAGGCTCGCTCCCACCGTAGCCACCCACTACTTGCGTCTACTCGGGCTTACTCCCCTTCAATTCCTCGATGCTGATTTCGCGCATGCGAAATTTCTGGATCTTGCCGGTGACGGTCATGGGGAATTCATCCACGAACTTGAAGTGGCGCGGCATCTTGAAGTGGGCAATGTGGCGCTTGCACCAGGTTTGCAGCTCCAGTTCGTTGGCGCAGTGGCCGGGGTGGAACTTGATCCAGGCAACGATTTCCTCGCCGTACTTGCTGTCGGGGATGCCGACGATCTGCACATCCGCCACCGCCGGGTGGGTAAAGAAAAACTCCTCCAGCTCACGGGGGTAAATGTTCTCGCCGCCGCGAATAATCATGTCTTTGTTGCGCCCGGCGATGCACACGTAGCCCTGCTCGTTCATGGTCGCCAGATCGCCGGTGTGCATCCAGCCTGCCGGGTCGATGGCCTCGCTGGTGGCCTGGGGGTCGTTCCAGTAGCCGAGCATCACGCTGTAACCGCGGGTGCAGAGTTCGCCGATCTGGCCGCGGGCCAGGGTGTTGCCAGTAGCGTCGATGATCTTGCTTTCCAATTGCGCCTGGGTGCGGCCCACGGTGGTCACCCGCAGCTCCAAGTCATCATCGGGGCCGGTCTGCAACGACACCGGGCTGGTCTCGGTCATGCCATAGGCGATCTGCACTTCGCTCATATGCATTTCGCTGATAACCCGGCGCATCACTTCGATGGGGCACGTGGCCCCGGCCATGATCCCGGTGCGCAGGCTCGACAGGTCGAACGCCTGGCGCCGGGGTTCGTCGAGCATGGCGATAAACATGGTCGGCACGCCGTACAGGGCCGTCGCCCGCTCCTCGGCCACGGTGGCCAGGGTCAGCAACGGGTCGAAGGCGTCGTTGGGGTAGATCATGGTGGTGCCGTGGGTGATGCAGCCCAGGTTGCCCATGACCATGCCAAAGCAGTGGTACAGCGGCACCGGGATCACCAGGCGATCGGCGGCGCTCAGGCCCAGGCTTTCGCCCACCATGTAGCCGTTATTGAGGATGTTGTAGTGGCTCAGGGTCGCGCCCTTGGGGAACCCCGTAGTGCCGGAGGTGTACTGGATATTCACGGCCTGGTCGAAATGCAGGCTGTGTTGGCGTTCGTGCAGTTGCGCCGCAGTCACCGCCTCGCCCAGCGCCGTCAGTTGCGACCAAGGCAGGAACCCCGACGGCGGCTGCGCCTGCAGGCTGATGACCCCTTGCAAGTGCGGCAAGCGCTCGCTTTGCAGCAGGCCGATGGATTGCTCGGCCAACTCCGGCACCAGCGCTTGCAGCATGGCGTGGTAATCGCTGCTCTTGAACGCCCCGGCGCACACCAGCCATTGGCAGGCGGACTGCTTCAACACGTATTCCAATTCGCTGCTGCGGTAGGCCGGGTTGATATTGACCAGAATCACGCCGATCTTGGCGCTGGCGAACTGGCTGATGCACCACTGCGCGCAGTTGGGCGCCCAGATGCCGAGGCGGTCGCCCGGGCGCATGCCCAGGGCCATCAACGCCCGCGCATGCAGATCGACCGCGTGCGCCAACTGCGCCCAGGTGTAACGCAACTGCTGGTGGCGCACCACCAGGGCCTCCCCCTCGGGGTAACGGGCAACCGTGTTGTCGAAGGCCTGACCGATGGTCTGGGCGAGCAAGGCTTTTTCCTGGGAGCCGCGGCTGTAGCTCTGGCTTGGGTGCACACCTAGTTGATCCATGACGACCCCTATTGTCTTTTTTTGGCGGGATGGACGGGGAGCGCTGAGCTCCACACAAAGCGCCCTTACTCTCGCGCAAGTTGACGTTAACGTAAAGGTCGGGACGGAAAATTCTCCAGCAGTGCGTTGTAAAGCGACCGACGGCAAGGGGACTCAGGCGTTGCCGGCTGACGACATTGACGCCGGCCTAGAAATCCCAGCGCGTAGTGAGCATCACGTTGCGCGGGTCGCCGTAGTACGACGCGTTGAAAAAGCCAATGTTGGTCATGTACTTCTTGTCGAACGCGTTGTTGACGTTGAGGGTGGCCGAGAGGTTTTCGCTGACCTGGTAGCGGGCCATCAGGTCCACCAGCCAGTACGCTTCCTGGCTGTACTTCTCCTGCGTGCCCTTGCCGTAGTTGCTCAGGATGCGCCAACCCTGCGCCTGCCAGCGCGCGCCGCCGCCCAAGGTCAGTTGGTCGAGGGCGCCGTGGAGTTTGTAGCGGGTGTACACATTCAACTGGTCCTCGGGTTCGAAGGTGGCCACTTTGGCACCGCTTTCGTCGCGGCTGATCTTGTGGGTGTAGCCGCCCTGCAATTGCCAGCCCGGCGCCAGTTCCCCGGAGATTTCCGCCTCGAACCCCTTGGTCTTGGACTTGATGCCCATCACCGCATAATCGATCACGTCGTAGTTGGGATTGGCGTTGTATTCGGTGTCTTCTTCGGCGCGGTTTTCTTCGTGCACCTCGAAGTACGCCAGGCTGGAATTGAGCCGCCCGTCAAAGAATTCACCCTTGATACCGACCTCGTAGTTCTTGCCTTCGTTAGGGTCCAGCGGCTTGTTGTTACGGTCGCGGTTGTCCCGTTGGGGCAGGAAGATCTCGGTGTAGCTGGTGTACAGCGAGAAGTTGTCGTTGAGGTCATAGACCAGCCCGGCATAGGGCACGACCTTGCCGCTTTTCTGGACGTCGGAGGTGCCGGTCACCTGGAAGTTGGCCACCCGCGCGCCCAGCAGCAGCGACAAGTCATCGGCCAGGCTGAAGCGCCCGGTGAGGTAGCCGGCGCTCTGGCGTGTGGTTTCGTCGTTGTAGCGCGACACTTTGCTCCAGTCCGGCTCGCGGCCGTCGCCGTCCCAGTTGAAATAGTCGTAGGCGTTGCCGACCTGGATGGCATCGGTGAAGTTCTTGCCGGTCCAGTGGGAGGTGGACAGCGAGGTGCCCACCACCAATTGGTGTTCACGCCCCAACAGGTCGAACGGCCCGGAAACGTACAGGTCGCCGCTGTTGCTGACGGTTTCGCCGGTGTACTTGCGCGACAGCAGCGAGGCGATGCCGGTGTCGGCGTTGGGCGGCATCAGCGCGCCCAGCGGTGCGTTGTAGCCGTTGATCTGGTGGTTGTACTGGCCCTTGGCGACCCAACCGTTGGCAAAGCTGTGCTCCAGGGTGGCAAATGCGGTACGCGTGTACTGCGACCAGTTGCTGAAGTGGGCGCCGTTGTTGTAGGACCGCGGCGTGCTGATGCGGTTGCCCTTGGAGTCGTACAGCGCGGCGCTGCCGGACCAGCTCGAACCCTGCGGGTCGGTGTCCTGGTAATCGCCGCCCAGGGTCAGCAGGGTGTCGGGGCTCAGGTCCACTTCGAGAATGCCGTAGAACACGCTGGTCTGGCGCTGGTAGTGGTCCATGAACGAATGCTTGTCCGAATAGGCCGCCACGGCGCGGCCACGCACATTGCCGGTTTCGCTCAGCGGGCCGCTGACATCCAGTTGCGAACGGTAGTTGTCCCAGGAGCCGGCGCCCAGTTCCACACTGGCCTTGAACGTGTGGGTCGGTTTTTTGCGCACCAGGTTGATAACCCCGCCCGGGCCGCCCGCCCCGGCGAGCAGGCCCGGGGCGCCCTTGAGCACTTCCACGCGGTCATAGATGGCCATGTCGCTTTGGGTCTGGCCGGCGGAGTACTGCGGGTCCTGCAGGGTGGGGATGCCGTCGTACTGGAAGTTCTGGATGGCGAAACCGCGGGAGTAATAGCTGGTGCGGTCGCTGTCGTAGGCGGTCACGGTGATGCCTGGCGTGTGGCGCATCACGTCATCGATGGAGGTCAGGCCGAAGTCGTCCATGGCCTGGCGGGTCACCACCGAGATCGACTGCGGGGTTTCCCGCGGCGTAAGCACCAGGCGCGTGGCGGTGGCGATACTGCCGGTGGTGTACGAGCCCGAGCCTTCGGTGATGGTGCCCAACTGGTTGGCGCTGACCTGGGTGGCGCCCAGTTCCAGGGCCGTGCCGGAGGTGGGTGCCGCTTGCAGCAAATAGCCATTGGCGCCCTGCACCACCTCGTAGCCGCTGCCCTGCAACAAGGCTGCGAAGCCCTCCTCCACCGGGTAACGGCCGTGCAGGCCCTGGCTGCTCAAGCCACCAAGGTTGTGGGACTGGAACAGGATCGCCACGCCCGCTTGCTGGGCGAAGCGGTTCAGCGTATTGCTCAGCGGCCCCGCCGGGATGTCGAATGGTTGAGCAACCGCTTGGCTGGCCTGGGCCCAATTGACACTTAGGGCGCCCGCCGCCGTGGCGGCAACCAGGTGGATGGCTAGCGCCAGCGGACGCAGGTTCGAGGAAGGGGTCGGCATGGTGAAGGCAGTCCTTTATTCGGTTATGTACCTCCCTTGACGGGCAACCCGAAAAAAAGCGGAAGCAATGCGAATAATTATTTTTCAGCACCTGGCGACGGCTTCACCCACAACAGCCAGGGCGTGAATTGGCGCACCTGCACCGGCAAGCTCTCGGCGATCAGTTGCAACGCCCGGTCGGTGTCGTCCAGGGGCAGCACGGCCGACACCCGCAGGTGCGCCAGGGCAGCGCGGTCGAACTGCACCCGGCCGTGGCGGTGGCGGGCCAATTCATCCAGCACCTCGGGCAGCGGGCGGTCGTCCACCACCAGTTGATGGCGGCGCCAGGCTTCGTCGATGCTGCGCGGGTCGATCGCACCCAGGCGTTGCACGCCATCGGCGCGGATCAACGCCTGCCCTCCCGCTGCCACTTCCAGGGTTTGCCGCGCGTCCAGGCTCTGCGCGGCCACGCGCGAGTGGAGCATGGTCAACACGGTGGTGTCCTGGTCGCGGCGCACCACAAAACGGGTGCCCAGGGCGCGCATCGTGCCTTGGGCGGTCTGCACGATAAACGGCCGCGCAGCGTCAGGGGCCACCTCCACCAGCACCTCGCCCTGGAGCAATTCGATGCGCCGCTGCTGGCCGTCGAAGTGCAGGTTCACCGCGCTGGCGCCATTGAGCACCAGGGTGGACTGATCCTCCAGGCGCACGGTTTTCCAGTCGGTGGGGCCGCTGCTCAAGTCCGCCGTCCAACGGCCAGGGTAGGAACTGTTGAGTAGCAGCATCGCCGGCACCACCAGGCACGCGGCCAACGCCCAGTGGCGCATGGCACGCTGGCGCACCGCCCGCTTGCCGCTGCCGGCGAACGCCGCGCTGAGCCCGGCCTTGGCCGCCGCCGGGCGGCCGCGCAAGGCTTGCATGCGCCCCACCACTTCCTGCATCCGCGCCGCCGCCGCCGCGTGTTGCGGGCCTTGCTGTTGCCAGCACTCGAACGCCGCCCGCTGTTCTTCGCTCAGCGGCCCTTCATGCAGGCGCAGCATCCATTCGGCAGCCTGCTCGTCGATCTGTTGGCGCGAAGACATGGGCATAGCGCGCTCAAACATCCAGGCTGTGGCTGCAATGCAGCAGTGCTTGAATCAGGTACTTGCGCACCGTGCGTTCGGACAGCCGCAACTGGCTGGCAATCTGCCGTTGGGTCAGGTCGTCCAGGTAATACAGCACAAACGCCTGGCGGGGTTTTTCCGCCAGGCCTTCGAGCAGGAAGGCGATCTGCTCCAGGGCTTGCAGGGTGGCATGGAGCTGTTCCGGCGACTGGAAGCCTTGCAGGGTATCGACGGTCAGCATCAGTTCCTGCAGGTAAGCACTCTCGATCTGCCTGCGCCGCGCCTGGTCGATCATCAGCCGCCGCGCAGTGGTGCTCAGGTAAGCCCGGGGCTCGCGAATGGCCCCCACCGACTCGCGGGTAGCGAGAATCCGCGCAAAGGTGTCCTGTGCCACGTCGGCGGCATTGTGGGCACAACCCAACTTGCGCCGCAGCCAGCCCAGCAGCCAACCGTGGTGCTCGCTGTAGAGGTCGTGAATCACGCGCTGATACGGCGGCTCGACGAGGGGCATAGGAATTGGCTCAAAAGTTATTAAGAATCATTGCTAATGGTAAGGAGAAGTGTCCGCACAAAGCAAGGCACAACACTGGCAGGTTGCCTTCATGGGCCAGCAGCCGATTGACAGTCTGCAGGCTCAGGTTTACGTTAACGTAAAGGTGAGAGCGAGTCCCGCGCCCTTCCCGCCCGACAAAAACATCAAAAGGTGACCCATGAGCTACCCCTCCCTGAATTTCGCCCTGGGCGAAACCCTCGACATGCTGCGCGATCAGGTCCAGTCCTTCGTTGCCAAAGAAATCGCCCCGCGTGCGGCGCAGATCGACATCGACAACCTGTTCCCCGCCGACCTGTGGCGCAAGTTCGGGGACATGGGCCTGCTGGGCATCACCGTGCCTGAGGAATACGGCGGCGCGGGCCTGGGCTACCTGGCCCACGTGGTGGCCATGGAAGAAATCAGCCGCGGTTCGGCCTCGGTCGCGCTGTCCTACGGCGCCCACTCCAACCTGTGCGTAAACCAGATCAACCGCAACGGCACCCACGAACAGAAAGCCAAGTACCTGCCCAAGCTCATCAGCGGCGAGCACGTCGGCGCCCTGGCCATGAGCGAGCCCAACGCCGGCTCCGACGTGGTGTCGATGAAGCTGCGCGCTGACAAACGCGGCGACCACTACGTGCTCAACGGCAGCAAGACCTGGATCACCAATGGCCCCGACGCCAACACCTACGTGATCTACGCCAAGACCGACCTGGACAAGGGCGCCCACGGCATCACCGCGTTCATCGTCGAGCGCGACTGGAAGGGCTTTAGCCGCAGCAACAAGTTCGACAAGCTCGGCATGCGCGGTTCCAACACCTGCGAGCTGTTCTTCGATGACGTGCCCGTGCCCGAGGAAAACATCCTCGGCGTGCTCAATGGCGGCGTGAAAGTGCTGATGAGCGGCCTGGACTACGAGCGCGTGGTGCTCTCCGGCGGCCCCACCGGCATCATGCAGGCCTGCATGGACCTGATCGTGCCCTACATCCACGACCGCAAGCAGTTCGGCCAGAGCATCGGCGAATTCCAGCTGATCCAAGGCAAAGTCGCCGACATGTACACCCAGCTCAACGCCAGCCGCGCCTACCTGTACGCAGTGGCCCAGGCCTGCGAGCGCGGCGAGACCACGCGCAAGGACGCCGCCGGGGTGATCCTCTACAGCGCCGAGCGCGCCACCCAAATGGCCCTGGACGCCATCCAGATCCTGGGCGGCAACGGCTACATCAACGAATTCCCCGCCGGGCGCCTGCTGCGCGACGCCAAGCTCTACGAAATCGGCGCCGGCACCAGCGAAATCCGCCGCATGCTCATCGGGCGCGAACTCTTCAACGAAACGAAATAAGGGCAGCGGCAAGGGGTGAGCGACAAGCTGCAAGCCACCCGCAGCAGCCCTACGCTCTTGCCGCTTAAAGCTTGCCGCTTGCCGCTTGCCGCTATGACGGAGTCATCCATGCATTTGCATTCCCAGCTCAATCCCCGTTCGGCGGATTTCGCCGCCAACAGCGCGGCCATGCTTGAACAGGTCGCAGCCCTGCGCACACTGCTTGAGTCGATCCGCCAAGGCGGCGGCGCCAAGGCCCAGGAGCGCCACACCTCGCGGGGCAAACTGTTGCCCCGCGAACGCATCAATCGCCTGCTCGACCCCGGTTCGCCCTTCTTGGAGCTGAGCCAACTGGCGGCCCATGAGGTGTACGGCGAAGACGTGCCAGCAGCGGGCGTGATCGCCGGCATCGGCCGTGTCGAAGGCGTCGAGTGCATGATCGTGGCCAACGACGCCACGGTGAAGGGCGGGTCCTACTACCCGCTGACAGTGAAAAAACACCTGCGCGCCCAGACCATCGCCCAGCAGAATCGCCTGCCGTGCATTTACCTGGTGGACTCCGGCGGCGCCAACCTGCCGCGCCAGGACGAAGTCTTTCCCGACCGCGAACACTTCGGGCGGATCTTCTTCAACCAAGCCAACATGAGCGCCCAGGGCATCCCGCAGATCGCCGTGGTCATGGGCTCCTGCACCGCGGGCGGCGCCTATGTGCCGGCCATGGCCGACGAAGCCATCATGGTGCGCGAGCAGGCGACGATCTTTCTCGCCGGCCCGCCGCTGGTCAAAGCCGCCACCGGCGAGGTGGTGAGCGCCGAGGATTTGGGCGGTGCCGACGTGCATTGCCGCACTTCCGGGGTGGCCGACCACTACGCACAAAACGACGAACATGCCCTGGCCCTGGCCCGGCGCAGCGTCGCCAACCTTAACTGGCGCAAATTGGGCCAGGTGCAGCAACGCACGCCCATCGCGCCGCTGTACGCCAGCGATGAGTTGTACGGCGTGGTGCCGGCGGACGCCAAGCAGCCTTTCGACGTGCGCGAAGTGATCGCACGCCTGGTGGACGGCTCGGTGTTCGATGAATTCAAGGCCTTGTTCGGCACCACCCTGGTGTGCGGCTTCGCCCACCTGCACGGTTACCCCATCGCGATCCTGGGCAACAACGGCATCCTCTTCGCCGAAGCCGCGCAAAAAGGCGCGCACTTCATCGAACTGGCCTGCCAGCGCGGCATCCCGTTGCTGTTTTTGCAGAACATCACCGGTTTCATGGTTGGCCAGAAGTACGAGGCCGGCGGCATCGCCAAGCACGGCGCCAAACTGGTGACAGCCGTGGCCTGCGCCCAGGTGCCCAAGTTCACCGTCATCATCGGCGGCAGTTTTGGCGCCGGGAACTACGGGATGTGCGGGCGCGCCTACGACCCGCGCTTTTTGTGGATGTGGCCCAACGCGCGCATCGGCGTGATGGGCGCCGAACAAGCCGCCGGCGTGCTGGTGCAGGTCAAGCGCGAACAGGCCGAGCGTAGCGGCCAGGCGTTCAGCGCCGCCCAGGAACACGAGATCAAACAACCGATCCTCGACCAGTACGAACACCAGGGGCACCCGTACTACTCCAGCGCCCGCCTGTGGGACGACGGCGTCATCGACCCCGCGCAAACCCGCGACGTGCTGGGCCTGGCCCTATCCGCCGCGCTGAACGCGCCTATCGAACCGAGCCGCTTTGGCGTGTTCCGGATGTGATCGCTCCCGTGGCAGGCGCCAGCGCGCGGCCACCAGCACCGTGGAGACAGACAACGATGAACAGCTTCAACACCCTGCAACTGAGCCGCGACCCGCGCGGCTTTGCCACCCTGTGGCTGAACCGCGAGCAGAAAAACAACGCCTTCAACGCCGAAATGATCCGCGAACTGATCCTGGCCCTGGACCAGGTGCAAACCGACCCCAGCCTGCGCTTTTTGCTGCTGCGCGGGCGCGGCAAGCACTTCAGCGCCGGCGCCGACCTGGCCTGGATGCAGCAATCGGCCGAACTGGACTACAACACCAACCTGGACGACGCCCGGGAACTGGCGGAGCTGATGTACAACCTGGCCAAGCTGAAAATCCCCACCCTGGCGGTGGTTCAGGGCGCGGCGTTCGGCGGCGCGCTGGGCCTTATCAGCTGCTGCGACATGGCCATCGGTGCCGACGACGCGCAGTTCTGTCTTTCCGAAGTACGCATCGGCCTGGCCCCGGCGGTCATCAGCCCCTTCGTGGTGCAGGCCATCGGCGAACGCGCGGCGCGGCGCTATGCCCTCACCGCCGAGCGTTTCGACGGCCAGCGTGCGCGGGAAATCGGCCTGCTGTCCGACAGCTACCCGGCCACGGAGCTGGAGCAACGGGTCGAGCAATGGGTCGCCAACCTGCTGCTCAACAGCCCCGCCGCCATGCGGGCGAGCAAAGACCTGCTGCGTGAAGTGGGCAGCGGCGCCTCCACACCGGCCCTGCGCCGCTACTGCGAAAACGCCATCGCCCGTATCCGCGTCAGCCCCGAGGGCCAGGAAGGCCTGCGCGCCTTCCTGCAAAAACGTACGCCCAGCTGGCAAACCGACACCACCGCCCAGGAGCCCCGTTGATGAGCGCCCCCCGTATCACCACCGTGCTGGTGGCCAACCGCGGCGAAATCGCCTGCCGGGTCATGCGTACCGCCAAGGCCATGGGCCTGACCACCGTGGCCGTGCACAGCGCCACCGACCGCCAGGCGCGACACAGCCGCGAAGCGGACATTTGCGTTGACCTGGGCGGCAGCAAGGCCGCCGACAGCTACCTGCAAATCGACAAACTGATCGCCGCCGCCCAGGCCAGCGGCGCCCAGGCGATTCACCCCGGCTACGGCTTTCTCTCGGAAAACGCCGGGTTCGCCCGCGCCATCGAGGCCGCCGGGTTGATCTTCCTCGGCCCGCCCGCCTCCGCCATCGACGCCATGGGCAGCAAGTCCGCGGCCAAGGCCCTGATGGAAACCGCGGGCGTGCCCCTGGTGCCCGGCTACCACGGCGCCGAGCAAGACCTGGAAACCTTCCGCCTCGCCTGCGAGCGCATCGGCTACCCGGTGCTGCTCAAGGCCACGGCGGGCGGCGGCGGCAAAGGCATGAAAGTGGTCGAGCACGTCGGCGAACTGGCCCAAGCCCTGGCCTCGGCGCAGCGCGAAGCACTGTCGTCGTTCGGCGACTCGCGCATGCTGGTGGAAAAGTACCTGCTCAAACCGCGCCACGTGGAAATCCAGGTGTTCGCCGACCAGCACGGCCACTGCCTGTACCTCAACGAGCGCGACTGCTCGATCCAGCGTCGCCACCAGAAAGTCGTCGAGGAAGCCCCGGCCCCCGGCCTGAGCCCAGCCCAGCGCCAGGCCATGGGCGAATCCGCCGTGCGCGCCGCACAAGCCATCGGCTACGTGGGCGCGGGCACCGTGGAATTTTTGCTCGATGCCCGCGGCGAATTCTTCTTTATGGAGATGAACACTCGCTTGCAGGTCGAACACCCGGTCACCGAAGCCATCACCGGCCTGGACCTGGTAGCGTGGCAGATCCGCGTCGCCCAGGGCGAGGCGCTGCCCATGACCCAGGCCCAAGTGCCCCTGCACGGCCATGCCATCGAAGTGCGGCTGTACGCCGAAGACCCCGGCCACGACTTTCTTCCGGCCGCCGGGCGCCTGGCGCTGTACCGCGAATCCGCGCCGGGCCCGGGGCGGCGCGTGGACAGCGGCGTGGCACAGGGCGATGTGATTTCACCGTTCTACGACCCCATGCTGGGCAAGCTCATCGCCTGGGGCGAAAACCGCGAACAGGCGCGCCTGCGCTTGCTGGCCATGCTCGATGAGTTCGCCATCGGCGGGCTGAAAACCAATATCGGCTTTTTGCGGCGCATCATCGCCCACCCGGCCTTCGCCGAGGCGCAGCTGGACACCGGGTTCATCCCGCGCCACCAGGCGCAACTGCTGCCAGCACCAGGCGAACTCAGCGACGAGTTCTGGGAAGCCGCCGCCCAGGCATTTATCCAGAGCCAACCGGCCCTTCAGCGTGACGATGAGCGCGATTCGCCCTGGGCGGCCACCACCGGCCTGCGCTTGGGCTTGGCGGCCCAAACCAGCCTGCACCTGAGCTGCGAGGAACAGGACCGCGCCGTCAACCTCGCGCCCGACGGCGCCGAACTGCACGGCGAATACCTGCACCGCACCCAGCAGGGCGTGCGCCGCCAGCACCGGGCCATCCGCCAGGGCGACAGCCTGTACCTGCACTGGGGCGGCGAACTCCACTGCATCAAAGCCTACGACCCCATTGCTGCCGCCGACGCCAGCCACAGCCAACAGGGCGGGCTGACGGCCCCAATGAACGGCAGCATCGTGCGGGTGCTGGTGGAAGTCGGCCAACAGGTAGAAGCCGGGGCGCAACTGGTGGTGCTCGAAGCGATGAAAATGGAACACAGCATCCGCGCGCCCGAGGCCGGTGTGGTCAAGGCGTTGTTCTGTGCTGAAGGGGAAATGGTCAGCGAAGGCAGTGCGCTGGTGGAGCTGGAGTGACCGCGAAAAACCACGGCCCGGTGTCAGGCACCGGGCCGTGGGCTGTCAGAATTTGGCAGTGGCCTGCATGACGACGCCGATGATCCGGCATTCTTCGCTGTACAGCGCCTTGGGGTACGTCGGGTTGAGCGGCACCAGGTAACGCTGGCCGCCCTCCTCGATCAACTTGCGGAAGGTCGCCTCAGCGCTGCCCGGCCAACGGGCGATCACCAGTTTGCCCGGCACCGCCTCCACCGCCGGGTCCACCAGAATCAACATGCCCTCGGCAACGCTCAAACCGCTGGGGGCGGTCATGGCATCGCCAATGACCCGTAGCCAGAACGCCGCGCCCTGGGCGTGGTAATCGGTCAATTCATAACGATTGGGGTTGTACGCCCCGGGTGGGGATTCGCGCGTCTGGCAAGGGTCTTTCCAGTCGCTTACCGGGTAGCGGAAGTACGGGTTGTACTTTTCTGCCAGGGTCAAACCGTAGGCCTCGTCTTCGCCATCCAGCGTCTGTTGTGTGGCTGGCTCGCGGATCACCAGCGCCACTTCGAGAAACCCCAGGCCCAGTTCCTCGAGCACACGGTTCATGTCGGTGATTTTCGGCTCGCGACGTTTGTTGAGCCAATGGCCCACGCCACCTTGGGACATGCCCAGGCGTTCTGCGAGTTTCTCTTGAGTGATTTTAAGCTCACTCATTTTGGCCTTGACCAATTCGATCCATTTATCCATGGCCGGAACAATACTTTGTGTACTCGGGCCCTCAATACACATATTGTAGTATTTAATTTTTCGGAATAAATACGTGATGTACTAACTTTACCGGTGACTCATTTCAATACGTACCGGAGTACCCGCCCCATGACAATACCCAACGACGACCCACTGGACATGGACCTACGCCCCGTCGCCGCGTCCAATAAAGACTGCACCGCCGCCCAGCGCGCCCTGGATTATTACTTGAAACCAACTGTTTCAGTGGGCAGCGCCGACGCGCCGGCCCTCGAGGATTCGCTGTTCGAGGTCAAGGCTGGCATCAGCGGCGAAGAAGCGATGATCCACGCCTCGGACCTGCTGCGCTGTGCCGCGGCCGCAGCCTACGAATCGGCAGGCAGCCTCAACGGCACGCCCAGGGACCTGGCGTTCTCGGTGGTCTACATGATTGATCTGGCCAAGGCCATGGTCGACAGGTCCCTGAACGGGAACCGGACCGCATGAACAGCACGCGCAATCAGCGTGAGGTTCCAGGTGTGCGGGGGTAGCGAGAAGGCGCCAGAAAATAATTTCGGCAAAGCACAGAAAGTCATTTGACTTTCAAATGATAATGATTATTATTGCAGCAACTGATCGCGAGATCAGTGATAGACCAAGTGACCTTAGGTCGGTCGCCTGGGCTATCTCCTCATCAGGCTAATCACGGTTTTTGACCCGGCTCTTTGGCCGGGTCTTTTTTTTGCCAGTTTTCTGGCTTGCGCTTCAGGCTAATGAAGACGGTGGGCAGTGGTCACTGCCTCTGAATGGCCGCGATGATAGCAAAAGAATATCGCGTTGCAAGGCTGCGGCGGCATGTATCCCTATTTAGCACTTGAGAATCAATCGCATAAACCCTAAGCTTGCCCAGCGTCAAGGATGACGCCCCCTTCCCCATTTCCCTGATCTACCCCCCTGTTTTTCCCGGCCCCGGGTGTAAAGTAGCCGCCACAACAATCATATTCAGGGACCCAGACTATGACCGTGGCGCACCGCAGTTTTCAGATCACCGACGCTTTCGACAGCGGCAATATCAAGGTGCTGGACACCAGCAACCCACTCCAAGTACTGCTGGAGATCAAGCCCGACACCCACAGCCAGCACTTTCAATGGTTCCACTTCAAGGTCAGCGGCCTGCATGTGGGCCAAGAGCATTGGTTTCGTCTGGGCAACGCCAGCAAGTCCTTCTTCAACAAGGCGTGGGACGGCTATCAGGCAGTGGCGTCCTACGATCACGTCAACTGGTTCCGCGTACCCACCATCTTCGAAGGCGACACCCTGCGCTTCAGCCTCGAGGCCGAGCACACCCACGCCTGGTTCGCCTACTTCGAGCCCTACAGCCGTGCCCGCCACGACTGGTTGATCGACCACGCCCTGACCAAAGCCGGCACCGAACTGCTGGCCACCGGCAAAAGCGTCGAGGGCCGCGACATCCCGTTGCTACGTAAGGGCAGCGGCGCCGAAGGCCGGCGCAAGGTCTGGATCATTGCCCAACAACACCCCGGCGAGCACATGGCCGAATGGTTCATGGAAGGCGTGATCGAGCGCCTGTGCCGTCACGACGACACCATCCTGGAAAAACTCCTGGCCGGCGCCGACCTGTACCTGGTGCCGAACATGAACCCTGACGGCGCCTTCCACGGCCATTTGCGCACCAACGCCAAGGGCCAGGACCTCAATCGGGCGTGGCAGAACGCCAGCGAAGAACTGAGCCCGGAAGTGTTCTTCGTCCAGCAGCAAATGAAGCTGCATGGTGTTGACCTGTTCCTCGACATCCACGGCGACGAGGAAATCCCCTACGTGTTCACCGCCGGTTGCGAAGGCAACCCCGGCTACACACCACGCATCGAAGCCCTGGAAAAGCATTTTCGCGAGCACCTCAAAGGCCTCACCAAAGACTTCCAGAGCAAACACGGCTACACCCGCGACCTGCCCGGCCAGGCCAACATGACCCTGGCGTGCAACAGCGTTGGCCAGGCCTTTGACTGCCTGTCCCTGACCCTGGAAATGCCGTTCAAGGACAACAACGATGCGCCGAACCCAATCACCGGTTGGTCAGGCAAGCGTTCGATGCAACTGGGCAAAGACGTGTTGAGCACCGTGGCCGCGCTGGTGGGCACCCTGCGCTAAGGCGCATCAACGGCAATGGGCCAAGCGTTCTGCCAGGGCCTTGGCCTGAATCGCCACATCCGTCACCGCCGTGCTTTCCCACCACATACCTCGCAGAGGCGGGCCCAGGGCGAACAGGCACTGGGCCACCTGGCCCTGGGCGTCGATCAGCGCACCGCCCGGGTCGGCAGCGATCCCCAGCGCCAGAGGGCCAGGCTGGATCAGGCCGCTGGCCAGCAATTGCTGGGGCAGCGGCTTGGCCACCCGGCGCCAGTCGTATTCGATGCCGCTGGAGTTAATCAGCGCTGCCCCGCACACCACTTCGCTCTGGGCCTGGCCGCGGCGGCGCAGGCGGATGCACACCTGGCCCGATGGCGCGGGCTCCAGGCCCTGGAAGGACGCGGCGTGGATGCGCAGTCGCCCTTGCTGATGCAAGCGTGCCACCAGGGCCGCACTCAGCGGTGGCGAACGGTGGTGATGGCTTTCCCACCAGGGCCGCACATGGCGCACGAATTGGCGGCGCTGGGCATCACTGGCCTGGCTCCACAGGCGCGGGATATGGCTGCGCACCGTGTCCAACGGCGCTTGCCAGTCCACCCCCTGCTGTTGGGCCGCGCGGCATTGGCGACGCAGTTCGCGCAGCAGTTGACGGGGGCTGCGCAGGCTTAGGTCCTGGGCGAGGAAGTCCACCCAGGCCGGGGGCTGACGGCGCACATGGGGCAACAGGCCATGACGGGAAAACACCTCGATGGGCCCGCGGTGCCCGGCTTGCTCCAGCGACACCAGCGCATCGACCATGGTCAACCCGGAGCCGATTATCAGCACCGGCGCCTGGGGGGCCAGGCGCGCCATGGCGGCCACGTCCCATGGGTCGAGGGCCGTCGCGTTGACACCAGTGGCGTGAATTTGGGGCGTGTGGGCCGCGGCAAACATGCCGGTGGCCAACACCGCCACATCCCCCTGCAAGCACTGGCCATCTGCCAGTTGCACCTGCACACCTGGGCCATCGGGGCTTACCCGCACCGCTTCGCCACGGATGTGCTCGACGCTGGAGCCCTGAGGCTCGCCCACAGCTTGCGCCTCGGCCAAACGCTGCTGCACGTACAAACCGAAAAGGCCCCGGGGCGGGAACAACTCGCTGACCGACACCCGTTGCTCATGGGCCTCGGGCCAGCCGCCGCCGTCGATGAACTCGCTCAGCCATTGGCTCAGGTCATCGGCGTTGTCCGGGTCAACGCTCATGCGCGCCGCGTTGCCGTTAAGGGTGTGGCCCAACTCCACCGCGCTATAGGCCTCGCCCCGCCCTAGTTCGGCGCGGGGTTCGATAACCCGCACCCGCCGGCGCCCCGGCAGGCGCATCAACTGCGCCGCCAGCAGGGTACCGCTCAGGCCGCCGCCGACAATCAGGATATCTGTGTGCCCTGCCCGATCGCTCATGCCGTTCTCTCTGTGGTTATCCATTGCGCCCACCCTCTTGGCGTGAATCATAAACCGGGGCACGCATCTTAATTTCACAAGCAGTACTAAAGGCCAGTATTGCACCGCCACCTGCGTCTATAAAAACAAGGGCGGGGTTGTTATTCGCCCTGAACTAAACAGGCCATGGGCCCCGTTTTAATGGGGTTATACGGGTAACAGGCTTGTATTGATTCGGACGAATAGAGGCACAAATCCTCCAGTCTTCCGACGAAAAAACCTACCATCATCATCATTTCCTACACAAAAAACACGACAACCTTACAAGTCATGAAAATGTTGCCGACATTAATTTATTTTTCGCCTGAGTACAGTTCCGCCGCTGCAAATACGGAACACAACAACTCTGGAGCTTTACAATGAAAAAACTGTGGATGCCCGCACTGGTTGTCGCTGCACTTATCACCACCAGTGGTTGCACAAGTCATAACATCAATCAACCAACGGCTCCCCTAGTTGGCCAAGTAGATGCCAAGTTGAAGGCCGATGTTAAAGTCGGCGAAAAAATCACTGGCCAGTCCTCCACCAACATCCTGTTCGGATGGCTGCAAGTGGGCGGCGACAGCCAGTTCGCCGATGGCGTTGGCTACGGTGGCAGCAGCGGCTCGGGTTTCAGCCTGCTGGACCCAGTGGCGTCGGCCAAAGCCGCAGCGGCTTACAAGGCTGTAAAAAGCTCCGGTTCGGACCTGATTGTTGCACCGCGTTATGAAGTCAATGTCGCCGACTACTTCATCTTCAAGAAAGTGGACGTGACCGTTACCGGCAACAAAGGCACCATCAATAACATTCGCTGAAACGCGTAATGCTTTGGTTCTCCAGAAATAACACCCGGTGTTTCCCCAGGCATCGGCAACTCCTTCAAGTAGCGCTCACTCCCACTCTTGATAAGGGGCTGCTTTAGGTGTTGTTTCTGGACTTCCACACTAGCGAGGCCTGGCCTCGCTAGTGCTTTTTAGATCACCACATTTCGCACAAACCGCACCGGCCCAGGCCCGTCATTGCGATAAGCATGGGGTTGATGGCTGGCAAACATATAGAACTCTCCCGTACCAATCCGCTGGTCGCCCCCGGTCAACTCCAGGGTCAGGCACCCCTCAAACACATAGAACTGCTCGCTCCAGCCAACGGCATCCGGTTGCGAGGGATAGCGCTCGCCCGCCTCCAGGCGCCATTCCCACAGTTCCACTTCCCGCGTGGCGCTGGCCTTGGACAGCAGTACCGCTTTACTACCGGCAATTTCGCCGACCCAGGCCAACTCATCGATGCGGCTCGGGTCGCGGGCATCAGGGGCTTGGATCAGGTCGCTGAACACCACGTCCAACGCCTCGGCGACCCGGTCCAGGGTGGTCAGGCTGACATTCTTTTCGCCGGCCTCAATGGCCACCAGCATGCGCCGGCTCACCCCGGACTTTTCCGACAGCGCACTCTGACTGAGCCGGGCGGCATGGCGCAGGCGCCGTACGTTCTGGCTGACATGTTGTAGGACCGAAGTACGGGGGGCGGTTTCTTTGTGCACTATATTGCTCACCAAATGGCGTTGGGCAGTATACTGCCCAACATTTCGCGCATTGTGCGTCTCACTCCAGGTGTGTGCAAGGTCATGACATCAGCGAAACCCTCGTCTTCCTCCCCTCTGTTCTCGCGGTTCAGCAAAGCCGAGTGCGTACTGGTGTTTATCACCATGATTTGGGGCGGCACCTTTTTACTGGTGCAACATGCGATGACGGTCAGCGGCCCGATGTTTTTTGTCGGCCTACGCTTTGCCGCCGCCGCTGTCATCGTCGCGCTGTTCTCGGCCCGCAGCCTGCGCGGGCTGACGTTTTTTGAGTTGCGCGCCGGAGCCTTTATCGGCGTGTCGATCATGCTCGGCTACGGCTTGCAAACCGTGGGCCTGCAAACCATCCCCAGCAGCCAATCGGCGTTCATCACGGCGCTCTATGTGCCTTTTGTGCCGCTGCTGCAATGGTTGGTGCTGGGGCGCCGCCCTGGGTTGATGCCGAGCATTGGCATCATGCTGGCCTTTACCGGGTTGATGCTGTTATCGGGGCCAGCAGGTGCTTCGTTGAATTTCAGCAGCGGCGAAATTGTCACCCTTATCAGCGCCGTGGCGATTGCTGCGGAAATCATCCTCATCAGCACCTATGCCGGGCAAGTGGATGTGCGCCGGGTCACCTTGGTGCAACTGGCCACTGCCTCGGTGCTGGCCTTTGTGATGATTGTGCCCACCGGCGAGGCGATTCCGTCGTTTTCCTGGCTGCTCCTGGCCAGCGCCGTGGGCCTGGGCGCGGCGAGTGCGGCGATCCAGGTGGCAATGAATTGGGCGCAGAAGAGCGTTTCACCCACTCGGGCCACCCTGATTTACGCCGGTGAACCGGTGTGGGCCGGCATCGCCGGGCGCCTGGCGGGGGAGCGCTTGCCTGCCATCGCCCTGTTCGGCGCGGCACTGATCGTGGTCGCGGTGATCGTCAGCGAACTCAAAACCAAGGGCCAACGCAACACCCCGCCCGGACCGCAAGAAACCCTGGAAAACGAATTGCAGCCCTGACTCCTGTAGTAAGCGGGCTCGCCCGCGCTCAGGCGCGTAGCGACCGTAAATAGGCCGCGCGGCCACTCTATTAGGGCTGCTGCGCAACCCAGCGCGGGCAAGCCCCCTTGCTACTGGGTTGGAGCAACATGGAATCGGTTTTTTCCATACACTCTGTAGGATTCTGCCACAGCTTGGCGGTTGGTGATCTGGGGCACGGCATGTATGATCCTTCGCAAACTTCCGCAGATTAGAAGCCTATGTCCCTGATAGTTCTACTGCTTCTGCCCTTTATAGGCAGCTGTCTAGCGGCCCTGCTGCCGCACAACGCACGCAACACCGAATCCCTGTTGGCCGGCCTCGTTGCCCTGGCCGGCACTATTCAAGTCGCCCTGCTCTACCCGCAAATCGCCGATGGCGGCGTGATCCGTGAGGAATTTTTCTGGTTGCCCAGCCTGGGGCTGAATTTTGTCCTGCGCATGGACGGTTTCGCCTGGCTGTTTTCCTTGCTGGTGTTGGGCATCGGCACCTTGGTGTCGTTGTATGCGCGCTACTACATGTCACCGGACGACCCGGTGCCGCGTTTCTTCGCGTTTTTTCTGGCGTTCATGGGCGCCATGTTGGGCCTGGTGATTTCCGGCAACCTAATCCAGATCGTATTTTTCTGGGAACTGACCAGCCTGTTTTCGTTCCTGTTAATCGGCTATTGGCACCACCGTTCCGACGCCCGCCGCGGTGCCTATATGGCGCTGATGGTGACGGGCGCGGGCGGTTTATGCCTGTTGGCGGGGGTAATGCTGCTCGGCCATGTCGTAGGCAGCTATGACCTGGACAAGGTCTTGGCGGCCGGTGATCTGATCCGCGCCCATGCCCTCTACCCCGTTTTACTGCCCCTGATCCTGATCGGTGCGCTGAGCAAGAGCGCGCAGTTTCCCTTCCATTTCTGGCTGCCCCACGCCATGGCCGCGCCGACGCCGGTGTCGGCTTACTTGCATTCGGCAACCATGGTCAAGGCCGGTGTGTTCCTGCTGGCGCGGCTGTGGCCCGCGCTGTCAGGCAGTGAGCAATGGTTCTACATCGTCAGCGGCGCCGGCGCCTGCACCCTGTTGCTGGGTGCCTACTGCGCGATGTTCCAGAACGACCTCAAGGGCCTGCTGGCCTATTCCACCATCAGCCACTTGGGGCTGATTACCCTGCTGCTAGGCCTCAACAGCCCGCTGGCGGCGGTGGCGGCGGTGTTCCACATTCTCAACCACGCCACGTTCAAGGCCTCGCTGTTCATGGCCGCCGGGATCATCGACCACGAAAGCGGCACCCGGGACATCCGCAAGCTCAGCGGCCTGATAAAACTGATTCCATTCACCGCCACCCTGGCCATGGTGGCCAGTGCCTCGATGGCTGGCGTGCCGCTGCTCAACGGTTTCCTGTCTAAGGAGATGTTCTTCGCCGAGACGGTGTTCATCTCCGCCACCGCGTGGGTGGAAACCGCGCTGCCGGTGATCGCGACCATTGCCGGTACGTTCAGCGTCGCCTATTCCCTGCGCTTCACCGTGGACGTGTTCTTCGGCCCGCCTGCCACCGACCTGCCCCATACACCCCACGAACCGCCGCGTTGGATGCGTGCGCCGGTGGAGTTGCTGGTGTTTACCTGCCTGTTGGTGGGGATTTTTCCGGCACAAATGGTCGGTTCGCTGCTGGCCGCTGCGGCACTGCCGGTGGTGGGCGGCACCTTGCCCCAGTACAGCCTGGCCATCTGGCACGGCTGGAACGCGCCGATGATTATGAGCCTGATCGCCATGACCGGCGGCATCGTGCTGTACCTGGTGCTGCGCAATCAGTTGCGCCACGGCCGCTTCGCCCATGCGCCGCTTATCAACCGTTTTAACGGCAAGCGCCTGTTCGAGCGTGGCCTGGTCATCATGATGCGTTGGGCCCGGCGCCTGGAGCGCTTCATCAGCACCCGGCGCTTGCAGACCCAGTTGTTTTGGCTGGTGCTGGCGGCGGTGCTGGCCGGCCTGATCCCCATGCTCCACAGTTCCCTGAGCTGGGGCGACCGGCCGAAGATCCCCGGTTCCATCGTGTTCGTCACCCTCTGGCTGCTGGCTATCGCCTGCGCCCTCGGCGCCGCGTGGCAGGCCAAGTACCACCGGCTCGCGGCCCTGACCATGGTCAGCGTCTGCGGCCTGATGACCTGCGTGACCTTCGTCTGGTTCTCCGCGCCAGACCTGGCCCTGACCCAGTTGGTGGTTGAGGTGGTGACCACGGTGCTGATCCTGCTGGGCCTGCGCTGGTTGCCACGGCGCATCGAAGAGGTCTCGCCATTGCCCAGCAGCCTGCGCAAGGCACGGATGCGGCGCCTGCGCGATTTGCTGCTGTCCACAGTGGTCGGCGGCGGCATGGCGTTGTTGTCCTACGCGATGCTGACGCGCCAGACCCCCAACGACATTTCCTCCTTCTACCTCAGCCGCGCCCTGCCTGAAGGCGGCGGCAGCAATGTGGTGAATGTGATGCTGGTGGATTTCCGGGGTTTCGACACCCTGGGCGAAATCACCGTGCTGGCCGCCGTGGCGCTTACCGTCTACGCCCTGCTGCGCCGCTTCCGCCCACCCAAGGAGAGCATGCAGCTCCCCGCCCAGCAGCGCCTACTGGCGCCGGACGTGGTCACCGACCTGGTCAACCCACGCCAGGCCAGCGACACCGCGCTGGGCTTCATGATGGTGCCGGCGGTGCTGGTACGCCTGCTGCTGCCGATTGCCCTGGTGGTGTCGTTCTACCTGTTCATGCGCGGGCACAACCAACCTGGCGGTGGTTTTGTCGCCGGGCTGGTGATGTCGGTGGCGTTCATCCTGCAGTACATGGTCGCCGGCACGCAGTGGGTCGAGGCGCAGATGAGCCTGCGCCCCATGCGCTGGATGGGCACCGGGCTGCTGTTCGCCAGCGTCACGGGGTTGGGCGCCATGGCGGCGGGCTATCCGTTCCTGACCACCCACACCTGGCACTTTGCACTGCCGCTTTTGGGGGATATCCATATCGCCAGCGCGCTGTTCTTCGATGTGGGCGTGTACGCGGTGGTGGTCGGCTCCACCCTGTTGATTCTCACTGCCCTGGCGCACCAATCGGTGCGTGGCCACAAGCCTGGCATCCCATCCAAACCCGTCCTCGCGCCTGGAGCCGCCTAATGGAAGAAGTCATTGCAATTGCCATTGGGGTGCTCGCCGCGTCCGGCGTCTGGCTGGTGCTGCGGCCACGGACGTTCCAAGTGGTGATGGGCCTGTGCCTGCTGTCTTATGGGGTCAACCTGTTCATTTTCAGCATGGGCAGCCTGTTTATCGGCAAGGAGCCGATCATCAAGGACGGCGTGCCGCAGGATTTGCTCAACTACACCGACCCGTTGCCCCAGGCCCTGGTGCTTACGGCCATCGTCATCAGTTTCGCCATGACCGCCCTGTTCCTGGTGGTCTTGCTGGCCTCCCGGGGCTTGACCGGCACCGACCATGTCGATGGCCGGGAGCCTAAAGAATGAACGGGATGACCCACCTGATCGCTGCCCCCATCCTGTTGCCGCTGCTCACCGCCGCGTTGATGCTGATGCTGGGCGAGAAGCGGCGCCCGCTCAAGGCGCGCCTGAACCTGTTCTCCAGCATTCTGGGGCTGGGCATCTCCATCGCCCTGCTGCAATGGACGATACGCACCGAGGTGCCCGGCGCCATCGGCGTCTACCTGCCGGGCAACTGGCAAGTGCCCTTCGGCATCGTGCTGGTGGTCGATCGTCTGTCGGCACTGATGCTGGTGCTGACCGGGATCATCGGCGTGTGCGCCCTGCTGTTTGCGATGGCGCGCTGGGACCGTGCCGGTTCGAGCTTCCACGCCTTGTTCCAGATCCAGTTGATGGGCCTGTATGGCGCGTTCCTCACGGCGGATCTGTTCAACCTGTTCGTGTTCTTCGAGGTACTGTTGGCCGCCTCCTACGGCTTGATGCTCCATGGCTCTGGGCGCCCGCGGGTGTCGGCGGGCCTGCACTACATCTCGATCAACCTGCTGGCCTCTTCGCTGTTTCTGATTGGCGCGGCGCTGATTTATGGGGTGACCGGCACCCTGAACATGGCCGACCTGGCGCTGAAGATTCCCCTGGTGCCCGAGGCCGATCGCGGCCTGCTGCACGCCGGTGCGGGAATCCTGGCCGTGGCGTTTCTGGCCAAGGCCGGGATGTGGCCGCTGAATTTCTGGCTGGTGCCGGCCTACTCCGCCGCCAGCGCACCGGTGGCGGCAATGTTCGCGATCATGACCAAGGTTGGCGTGTACACCTTGCTGCGCCTGTGGACCTTGCTGTTTTCCGGGCAGGCCGGCGCCTCGGCGTACTTTGGCGGCGATTGGCTGATCTACGGGGGTATGGCCACCATTGTCTGCGCCGCCCTGGCGATTCTCGCCGCCCAGCGCCTGGAGCGCATGGCCAGCCTGAGCATCCTCGTCTCCGCCGGGATCCTGCTGTGCGCCGTCGGTTTCGCCCAGCCCAGCCTGGTTGCAGCGGCGCTGTTCTACCTGGTCAGCTCGACCCTGGCCTTGAGCGCACTGTTCTTGCTGGCCGAGTTGATCGAGCGCTGCCGTTCGGTCCATGAATCGGCATTGGAAGACGAGGCCGAAGCCCTGCCGCGCATCCCGGCATCGGCGCAACCGATCAAGGGCACCAACCTCGATGACGATCAAAAAGCCGTAGTCGGCCAGGTAATCCCCTGGACCATGGCGTTCCTGGGCCTGAGCTTCATCGCCTGCGCGCTGCTGATTATCGGCATGCCGCCACTGTCGGGGTTTATCGGCAAGCTGAGCCTGATGAGCGCCCTGCTCAACCCCATGGGCCTGGGCGCCGACAGCGACGCGCCGATCCCGGGCGCGGCCTGGGGCCTGCTGGCGCTGCTGATTCTCTCGGGGTTGGCGTCGTTGATTGCCTTCTCGCGCCTGGGCATCCAGCGCTTCTGGACCCCCGAAGAACGCCCCTCGCCGTTGCTGCATCGCCTGGAGTGCGTGCCCATCATCTTGCTGGTGGGCCTGAGCATCGGTATGACCTTCAAGGCCGAGCCGCTGCTGCGCTACACCCAGGCCGCCGCGCAGAGCCTGAATAACCCCGAGCAATACGTGATGGCCGTGCTCGGCACCCGGGCAGTTCCCAGCCCCGAAGCCCGTGCCGCAGGCGCGCAGGTGCAACCATGAAACGTCTGTTCCCGGCTCCCTGGCTGTCCCTGGCGCTCTGGCTGTTGTGGCTGGTGCTGAACCTGTCCTTGAGCGCTGGCAATCTGCTGCTCGGCGCGCTCCTGGGGCTTGTCGCACCCTTGATGATGCGGCCGTTGCGGCCGCTGCCAATCCGCATCCGCCGCCCCGGTGTGATCCTGCGCCTGGTCCTGCGGGTGGGCCAGGATGTGCTGGTGTCCAACTTGTTGGTGGCGTGGGGCGTGCTCAGGGCCGGGCGCTGCCCGCCGCGCTCGCGCTTTGTCAAAGTGCCGCTGCAACTGCGCGACGCCAATGGCCTGGCCGCGCTGTCGATGATTACCACGGTGGTGCCCGGCACGGTGTGGTCGGAACTGGCCCTGGACCGCAGCGTACTGCTGCTGCACGTGTTCGACCTGGATGACGAAGCGCAGTTTATCCAGCATTTCAAGGCGGCCTATGAGCGGCCATTGATGGAGATCTTTGAATGAGCCCCCTGCTCGCCAACGCGATACTCGTGAGCCTGTTCATTTTTTCCCTGGCCATGGTCCTGACCCTGGTGCGCCTGTTCCAGGGCCCCTCGGCCCAGGACCGGGTTCTGGCGCTGGACTACCTGTACATCATCGCCATGCTGATGATGCTGGTGCTGGGCATCCGCTACGCCAGTGACACCTACTTCGAGGCCGCGCTGCTGATCGCCCTGCTGGGTTTTGTCGGCTCGTTTGCCTTGGCCAAGTTCCTGCTGCGCGGCGAGGTGATCGAATGAACAGCGTCAGCCAATTGTCGATCTGGATCGAACTACCGGTGGGCATCCTCTTGGTGCTCAGCAGCCTGTTCACCCTGGCAGGCGCCTGGGGCATGGTGCGCATGAAGGACTTCTTCCAGCGCATGCACCCGCCGGCCCTGGCCTCCACACTCGGGGCGTGGACCGTGGCGCTGGCCTCGATCCTCTACTTTTCGGCGCTCAAGGAAGGCCCCGTGCTGCATGCCTGGCTGATCCCGATCCTGCTGTCGATCACCATGCCGGTGACCACCCTGCTGCTGGCCCGGGCGGGTCTGTTCCGCAAGCGCATGGCCGGCGACGACGTGCCGGCGGAAATCAGCAGCCGCCGCACCGATGGCGGCAATTAACCCCAGGCCACTGCCAGCAAGCCCAGGCCCAGCAACACGCACAGCGGCGAGTAGGCCCAGGTATCGCGGCGGGCAAAGGTGGAACCGCGGATACGCTTGAAAAAACCCACGGCCTTGAAATCGCCAATGGCCCGCAGGAACATCCCCAGGGCCACCGCACTGAGAAACCACTGCAAGGCCCCATGGGTGATGGCCGGCAAGCCCAGGCCGGCGCGCAGGCACACCAGGGTGGCAATCACCCACAGCACCACCGCCACCTTGAACGTGCCCGCAGGCGTGGGCACGAATGCCGGGCGCATTTCCCCGGTTTTGCCCGGCACCTTGGGCACCGCCGCATCACACCCCGCCTTGCCGCCCAGCGACCAATAGACGTGAACCAGGCTGAGCACGGCGAACACCGCCGCCAACGTGTAGGCAATCAAAAGCGTCATGAACCGTCTTCCTTGCGATCAAGAGGAAGCAAAGCATGCCTGCGCGCGGGGGATTTTGTAAGGCTCAGTTGCCGGCGCTGGCCTGCAATTGCGCCAGTTCCCGGCGCACCATGTTCGCGTAGGCCGGCGGGCGCAGGCTGTAGAGCTGGGCGGCGACCCAGTTCAGCCATGCAGCCTGCAGGGTGGCCTTTTGCGCGAAGAGTTGCTGCGCCTGGGCCTTGGCGCTGGCCTCATGCTCACGGTGAAAGTCGGCACGCCCAGGGAGTGTCACTCGCTGGCCTTGAAGGTCAGTTCGCCCTTGCGCCATTTGGCGGCTTTGGCCGTGGCGGCCTTGAGGGACTTGGTAAGGCCTTCGCTCAGTTGTTGGTGGGCGGCGAACACCGTCACCACGCTCTGCCCTTCCTTGAACACGATGCCGTGACCGTCGGCGGTGGTAACAAAGGCGTAGTCACCCAGGCCATAAACCGTGAGCTTGATTTCGCGGAACTTGATTTCCAGCTTGCCGCCTTCACGGCTGGGCAACACCGCGGCGCGAAAATGATCGCCGACCTTGAGTTCCAGCCCAGGCTTGTCATCGACTACCAGCGCGGTTTCGGTGTCGAGTTCGGCAATGTAAATGCCTTCGGCGGTTTGTTCGGTGATGTAAACAAAACGTGATTGAAACTGTTTGACCAGTTTTGCGCGTAAATCGCCGAGCACGAACAACGCGTGCATATCCAGATTACTTACTGCCAAGGAGACGTCCCCGAATATAAAAATGACTCCGCCTGCGCGAACGGCAGACAGCACAAAAAAACGACCAGGTCGACAGTGTCACCCTATGGGCTAAGGCTCATCCCCCTGAGAACCGGCCCAGGAAGCCTAACGGAGCGAGGTCGATACTGCGCGCTTAAGCAGTCATCAGGCCTTGTAGGAATTCACCCCTATAGCGTCCAGAAAAAAATGGACTATCGATCCTGGGGAAAAACCGCGACAAAAAAAGCACTTTTCCGGCAGAAGGCATGCAAAAAAATGCCTTAGATAAAAGGCAGCCGCTGCGCAAAGAACGCAATTCTAGAGCAGCGACGCTGACCGAAACCAGCTATTCAACGAATTTACGCCGGTACGAACCGAGAAAAGGACTTCCCATGCACACTTTCCAACCTTGCGCGCAACACCCCCTCACCCGCATCGGCAATCAGGTGCCCAGCGCCAGTACCACAGACTTTTCTGCCCAGCCGGAGCGCGAATATATACCTTTGCTGCGTTATCAAGTGATACCTGCAGGTAAGAATTTTTTCCATATCCAGGAGATATCCACGGGTCGGATACGAGGATTCCGACGTCTTCATCGTGAGGCTTGTGCTCTGGCCCGGCATTTGGAAGAACTTATCTGACGTCTACACAGCCCCGACAGCCCTGTTGTTTTGTCGTCCCCCTGACTTAACTCAGCTACCGCCGGGCAACAACTGCCATACTGCCCCGATTCTTGAGGGGGGCCTGCCAGCCACCCCTCAAAACCCACAATAATTTCCAGGGGAACGCGCTACGTGACGGAATTTGATATCGGTGAGTTTTTCATCCATGGCGAGGCCAGGGAAGTGGAAGGCGAATTCCAGGCAGTGATCGTGATGCGCGCCAAGCCGCCGCTGAAAACCGTGACTTGCCATCAGGTCGAGAAAGATCGCTGGTTCAAGACCGCCGAAGTCGCCGCCGTGGCCGCGCGGGAAGCGGCGCTGTCACTCAAGGCCGCCGTTGACCAGGGTGCGTTGAACGCCTGATACCGAGCGCCGGGCCTTCAGAATGCGCCCGGCAGACCGATACAGCAGGCGAGCCCCCGTTTAAGAGCATCATGATGATTAACTTGAATCCGCCCGCTCGCCTGCCCGAGACCCTCGCCCCTACGGCGCCCGTCTTCCAGGAAGCCGCTCCTCTGAACGCCAGAATGCCCAGCACCTCAGCCCCCAGCTCGGGCAGCACCCTGGAAGCGAAGAAAGAGCGGGTCAAGCAGCTGAAAAAACAGATCGAGCAACTGCAACAGAAGTTGCGCCGCGCCACTGCCCGCGCGGCGGCGGTGAAAAGTGCCCGCTACACCTCGCAAACCGCTCGGATGCAGGCCGTGTCCGCAGCCCAGGCCAAGGTGCTGGCCTTGAGCAGCGCAATCACCCTGGCCACCACGGCCCTGCTCCAGGCTGAAATCAGCCTGATCGGCACCGTAGACACCTCGGCCTGAAGCCTCAGCGCGGCGCCTCGGGTTTGTAGCCCAGGCGCAAGCCGCCCCAATGCCGGCCCTTGAGCATGATCGGCACTGACAGGTCGTGCATCAGTTCGCCAGTATCGCGGGTGTAGGTCTGCAACAGCACAGCCTGCTCATGGCTACCGCAACGGATGCCGGTGCGGTCGGCGAATTTGCGCTTGGTGCGGTTGCCCACCGCGTCCACCTGCTGGTCGCCCGTCAGCGGTTGGCTGAACACCTTGTTGTGGGTCGGCACATAGCCCTGTTGAGTGCAGGCGATGGCAAACACCAGGCCATCGTGGCGCGGCAGCAGCGACTCCTGGATCGGCGGCAGGACCTGATCGGTGTAGCGGTCGAAGCGGGTCTGGTATTTGGTGGGCGAGGTGTTGGGAATGGCCTGGTAATGGCGGTCGAACAAATCGTCGAGGCTGATGCGGCCCTGGTCGATGTCCGCCTCGAACTGCTCGGCAATTCGGCTCGCGCCTTCGCGGGCCAGGTCGTAGACACGCTGGTGGTAGTCATCCAAGCCCACTTCCGCCAGGCGTTCGCTGATGGTTTCGGCCTGGCCTTCCATCTGCACCGCCGCCACGGCCAGGTTTTGCGTTTGCTGGTCGCTGATGGCCAGGTCGCTGCGCATCTGCTCCACGGCGTGGAACAGGCTGTCGAGTTGCTCGCGGTTGGTTTGCGCGCCCTTGGCGATGTCGCTGACCTGATCCTCCACCCCCGCCGCAAGGCGCGCGATGTGGTCCAGGGACTGGCCGGTGAGCTCCACCTGCTCCACGCCGGTGTTGAGGTCGGTGGACAACTGGCGGATCTGCTCCACCACTTGGGCCGTGCGCTGCTGGATATCGGCCACCATCACCCCGACCTCATCGGTGGCCGTGGCAGTACGCCCGGCCAAACCGCGCACCTCGTCCGCTACCACGGCAAAGCCGCGCCCGTGTTCGCCGGCCCGTGCCGCCTCGATAGCCGCGTTGAGGGCCAGCAGGTTGGTCTGGTTGGCGATGGACTGGATCACCAGGGTCACCCGCTGGATTTCCTCGCTGCGCACGCTCAGGGCCTCGATCAACTGGCGGCTGTCGCTGGCGCGCTGGCTAAGCAGGTGCATGCGGCTGATGGACTCGGCCAGCACCGCCCGCCCCTGGGCGCTGCTCTGGTGCGCCTCGCTGGCCGCGCTCAGGGCCTGGAGGCTGAGTTGGGAGGTGGTTTTCTCGGTGTCGATCATCACCTCGGCGCTGCCGACGATGCGGTCGGCGGCATCCAGTTGCGACTGCAACTTGCCCGCCAGTTGCTTGACCGCATAGGCCACGCCAGCGGCAGACAGTGCGTTATGGCTGGTGGTGTAAGACAGGTCTCGCGTCAGTGCGGCCATGTTTGTGTCCGCTTGTGGCTCGACGTCCTCGGTGGCCTTGCGCAAGCGCAGGCGCGGCAGCCAGACGATCACTATGGCCAGCGGCAGGCACAGGTAGGCAGGCCAGCCACCCAGGGCCATGGCGGCGAACAACGCAGTGAGGCCCAGGCTTTGCAGGGTCGGCGCCCACCAGCGCGCCGGGGAGCGGGCCTTGGAAGGCTGGACCAGGGATCCATCTCTTGTCATGTCTATTATCCCGCTGCTTTTTATTGTGTCCGGATTAAACGCCACTATCAGGCCATTATCCATGGTCCCTTAGTCGTGGGTTTGCAGCAGATCAATACAAGTGCGTGGCGCGGGATGCAACCGTCGCCCGCGCGGCGGGCAAAGGCTGGCAGAACGGGGATCAGGCTTGACGCTGGTGCTTGTCGATTTGCTCGTGGCGCTCTTGCGCTTCGATGCAGTACTTGGTGGTCGGGCTAATCAGCAGGCGCTTGAGGCCGATCGGCTCGCCGCTGTCGTCGCACCAGCCAAAGGTATCGTCGGCGATCCGGCCCAGGGCCATTTCCAACTGCGGCAGCATGCGCTGGTCGCGGTCGATGACGTTCACCAGCCAGTGACGTTCTTCCTCGACCGACGCCGCGTCAGCCGGGTCGGCCGGGGTGTCCAGGCTTTCAATGGCAATGCGGCTCTGCTCGATACGCTCGTGGGTTTCGACCTTCATGCCCTGCAACAGCTCGGTGAAGAAAGCCAGTTGCTCGGCATTCATGTAGTCATCCGCCGGCATGGCCAGCAACTTATCCTTTGTCATTGATTTCTCTATAAAAAATACGTGCATTAAGGCGAATAAGGGAGCGTTCCGCTCGACCTCTGCAGGCCATCGCAAAGGCGCCATACATTCCAAGCGCCACCCGGCACTCAATTTACGAGGGGCGGCAGTCTAAGGCCGACTTGAGGGCGCAGCAACTGAAATGACAGCGAATGTGTCCTACAACAGCGTTTCAGTGCGCTGGCGCAGGGTTTGGGCGGTCATCGGAGTGCGTTTATAGCAATAAATTCAATGATTCGGGGCGCCAGGCAAGACAAACCGCTATCGCAAACCCCCCCTGCTGGCTTACTTTCAGGCACAAAAAATCGCTTTCACACTGGCCGATACTCCGGGGGCTTACTTACGTTTGTAGCTTTTATTACCCGCAGGTGTCAGGCAGTACACACCGCCTCGCGGCCCGGTGCAGAAGCTGCCCGTGCCACAGGCACAGCCCTCGGCGTCTTGCACCAGAGTGTTGGCCCGGGTCGCGGTACTGCCGCCGTATCGGGCCGAGCAACTTCTTTTTGAAGCACTGATGGAGCCGTCGTTGCACAGAAACAGCTCGCCATCGCAGCGGTCAATACCGCCTTTCTTGCCCGAACATGGCGTGTTGCCGGCCCAGGCATCGGCGCTGATGAGCAACGACAAAGCGACCACAAGTAACGGCATCCAGCCACGGCATTTGAGTGCGCCCACGGTTCAACATCCTTTTTGAGAGATGGCCTAATGATATCAGCGTTTTTTCGCCCCACGGGGGTTTAACCGATGAGCCGCGTGCTCATCATCGACAGCGACACGGCTACGGCCCGGCAACTGGGCGCCGTGCTCCAGAGCCTTGGCCTTGAATGGGATTGGCGCAGCGACCCGCGCGAAGGCCTCGAGTGCGCGGTGGGCGGCCAGTATGCGCTCATCATCCTCGCCCCCTCCCCGGCAGGCCTGGATGCGGCAGCCATGGCCAGCACCCTGCGCGCCCTCGGCGTATTGACGCCGCAGTGGGTGTTGGACAACCCGCCACCAGCGCCTGCGGACTTGCTCGCCGGCGTGCGCCGTTTACTGCAAGCGCGGCCCGCAGGGCCTGGGGAGCGGCTGCGCCTGGCCAACCTGGAACTGGACTTGCGCCAACGCCAGGCCCACCGCGCAGGCCAACTGCTGGCCCTGCAACCTACCGAATACAAAGTATTGGAATGCCTGATGCGCCACAGCGGCACCCTGCTCTCACGCCAGCGAATTTTTGAAACCGTGTGGGGGTATCGCTTCGACCCGGGCACCAACCTGATCGACGTGCATATCGCACGTCTACGCCGCAAGGTCGATAGGCCGGGGCAGATTGCGTTGATCCGCACCGTGCACGGGCGCGGGTACTTAATGGTGGCGCCCGCCTGAGTCGCCTCCGGCTCCTTTTAACCGCAGGCCCAGGCCTGACATGGCTACATCGCCGCGAGGCCGTTGCTTTGCAGCTCGTAGCGCAGTTCTTCGATCAGGGCATCGACGTCCCGAGAGGTCATCAAGCGCTCCAGGCGCAGCCCTGTCACCACCAGGTCCACACGATCACTGTAGGGGTCATAGATACGCACGGTCAGCGACGGTCCCGGATGCACATCGCACTCACAAGCCAGGGGCTCGAAACTGCGGGCCAGGGTTTCACGCAACGCGGCAAGAGCAGTCAATGGCGAACCCTCGGCAGGGGCGCCGTCAACGTCCATTGGCACAGGCCCGCGTGGCGCGGGAGGCAGGTTTGTTGGTACATGGCCTTTCCTTTTATGGCTTCGAATCGACGACGACACCCCCATGGGCGGTGTCGCCAGCCCAAAGATTAGGAAACGCTCACGCCAGGCAACAGCCGAATTTGCACTGCTTGTACTAGTGCATTTGCACCCAGGGCTTATTTGCTGCCGCGCCGTTCGCCGGCGAACAGGCCGCGCTCACGGGCCCAGACAATCGCCTCGCTGCGGCTGTGCACGTCGAGTTTGGAGTACACCGTGGCCACGTGATTGCGCACGGTGTTGGGCGCCAGGCCCAGGCGTGCGGCCACTTCTTTATCGGCCAGGCCTTCGCAGATCAAGCGCAGCACATCGCGCTCGCGGGCCGTGAGGTCGGTGAAGGACACACTCGAAGGTGTGGCCGAGCGCACGCTCTTCACGTTGGCGAGTTTTTCGATCAGGGTCTGGCTGAACCACGAGGCATCCTGCATCACCTCTTCAATGGCGGCCACCAGCTCAAGCTCGGTGCGCTTGCGCTCGGTGATATTCATCAGCACCAGCAAGTAACAGGCGCTGTCGTGGATGCTGACCGTGTCCGCCGACACCACGCAATCGATCAACCCGGCCTGTTTGCTGCGGATCTTCAGGTCATGGCCCTCGACACTGCCGTTTTTTTGCAACTGGGCGAACAGCCGCGAGCAGGCTTGCTGGTCGTCGATCACACCTATTTCGTCCACGGTTTTACCCAGCAACTCCTGCGCGCTGTAACCGGTAATGGTGAGGAAGGCTTCGTTGACGTCCAGCAGGCACTGGTCCTCGGCGCGGCACACCAGGGTCGGCACGGGCGTGAGGCGAAACGACTTGGCAAAGCGCTCCTCGCTTTGGCGCAATGCCAGTTCGGCGCGGCGCCGCGGCTCCAAGTCCATAAAGGAAAACAGCATGCAGTCCTGGCCGTTCAAATCCAGCGGCTGGCCCGCGACGATCACCAGTTTGCTGCTGCCATCGGGCAGGCGCAGCTCGGCCTGCATCTGCGGGATGGTCGCGCCGCGGCTCAGGCGTTCGACGGCCAGGTCCTTGTCGTCGGCGCCTTCAAGCACATCCAGTTCATACACCGAGCAGCCGATTACCTGGTCGCGGCCGTAGCCGGTCATCTCCACAAAGCCCTGGTTGACCTTGAGGTAGCGCAAGTCGCTGAGGCGGCAGATCACCGCCGGCGCGGGGTTGGCGTTGAAGGTTTTCTCGAAACGCTGCTCGGCGCTGGCCCACTCGGTGGCGTCGCTTAGGATCAGCACCAAAGACTCCGGCTCGCCGCTGCGATCGGTGAGGATCATGCTGCGGATGCGATGCACCCATGTGCGCTCGGGCGTGGCGCGGCGCACCACTTCCACCAACAGGTCGCTGAACACTTCGCCCTTGGCGACGCGGCTGATGGGGTAGTTGTCGACGGACAGAGGGTGGTTGTTGCGATAGCGCAGGGCGAAATGCCGGGCGTACTCGCGGGCATTGGCACCCAACTCGCTGACCTGGCTGACGCCGTGCATGGCCAGCGCAGCGTCATTGGCCCAGAGGATGCTCTGGTCGGTTTCCATCAGGATCACGCCGTCCGACAGGCCGGAAATGATCTGTTGCAACTGGCGGCGCGTGGTTTCGGTGGCTAGAACATCCCGGCTCATGGCATCTCCTCAAAGTGCATGAAGAGTACGACCGCGGGCGGTGGCGATCGTGCGCCTGACGTTTGTAGCAAGCGGGCGAGCCCGCTTGCTACAACAACGGCATCAGGCGCTGCTGGTTTGCGCGTTGCTGGCCTTGGGGCTGCGCAGCGGCTCGGCGGTTTCTTCTACCAGGGAAATCTCGTTGCCTTCGGCATCGTGCAGCTTGCCGCCCTTGAAGTAGTCGCCCTCGCGCAGCGCCGCGATGTCCTGGAAGCACAGGCTGCGCTCGGTGCCGGCGACGAACACCGACTGCTGGTCGGAGTTGCCGGCCTTGAAGTGGTTGAAGGTCAGGTTCAGGACGATGGCCATGATCGCCGAGGAACTGATGCCGGAATGAAAAATGGTCGCAAACCAGCTCGGGAAGTGGTCGTAGAAGTTCGGCGCGGCGATGGGGATCATGCCAAAGCCAATGGAGGTGGCGACGATAATCAGGTTCATGTTGTTGCGGTAATCGACCTTGGACAGGCTGCGGATACCGCTGGCCGCCACGGTGCCGAACAGCACGATTCCGGCGCCGCCCAGTACCGAGGTGGGCACTGCGGCAATCACCCGGCCCATCACCGGCAACAGGCCGAGGATCACCAGGATCAAGCCGCCGGTGGCCACCACATAGCGGCTCTTGACCCCGGTCACCGCCACTAGGCCCACGTTCTGGGCGAACGCGCTCTGGGTGAACGACCCGAACACCGGGGCGAACATGCTCGACAGCATGTCGGCGCGCAGGCCATTGCCCAGGCGCTTGGAATCGACCTTGGTGTTGATGATTTCACCCACGGCCAGGATATCGGCGCTGGTTTCCACCAGCGTCACCATGACCACGATGCACATGGACAGGATGGCCGCCACATGGAACGTGGGCATGCCGAAGTGGAACGGCGTGGGGAAACCAAACATCGGGCCCTGGGTGACGGTGGAGAAATCCGCCATGCCCAGCGCCACGGCAATCAGGGTGCCGATGACCATCGCCAGCAGGATCGACAGGCGGGAAATGGTGGCGCTGCCGATTTTGCTCAAGAACAGCACCAGCACCAGGGTGATGGCCGCCAGGCCGATGTTGGCCATGCTGCCGAAGTTTTCGGCGCGGCTGTTGCCGCCCATGGCCCAGCGTGCCGCCACGGGCATCAGCGTCAGGCCGATGGTGGTGATGACAATGCCGGTGACCAGGGGCGGAAAGAACTTGGTGATCCGCGAAAACACCGGGGTTATCAAGAGCCCGATCAACGACGCGACAATCACCGCCCCCAGGATCGCCTGGATACCGCCACCGCCATCGCTGCCGACAATCGCCACCATGGTCGCCACGCCGGCAAAGGACACGCCCTGCACCAGCGGCAACTGGCAACCGAAAAACGGCAGGCCCAGGGTTTGCAGCAGCGTCGCCAAGCCGCCGGCGAACAGCGACGCGGCGATCAGCAGGCCGATGTCCGCCGGCGAGAGCCCGGCCGCCTGGCCGACGATCAGTGGCACGGCCACGATCCCCCCGTACATGGTCAACACGTGTTGCAGGCCATAGGCCATGTTGGCGCCCACGCCCAGGTTCTCGTCTTCGGGCCGCTGCGGTGAAACAGGAGGGGTATTCATGGTGTGAGGGTTCTCTCTGTTTTTTGTTATGGCGCCACTGTATGCAACATTCAGAACAACTGTCTATAGAGTTGTATACAATTTGTCGCGCCATCGCCTTGACCCTGGCACCAAACCTGTGATCCAGAGCCTGCGACCACCGATCCGCCAACGGATCTCGTGCCGGTCGAAACCGACCAGCGGTCAGCCTGTGCAAACCCCTTGCCAGCCTACGCCTGGGAGGAAGCGGGCCAGCCTGCGCGGGGGTGCGCAGCAGCTTTAAAACAGGGGTTAGCCGCAAGCCGAATGGCGGCCGCTACGCAGCCGGGCGCGGGCGATCCCGCTTGCTACAGGAAGACCTGTACGCAATTTCCGAAGTCTTTGTTTCTGATTAAACGCACGCGTAGGTCCACTCTTAATTAAGGTTGCGCCCAACCCTAGTGCACAATCGCGCCTCCCGCCCGCCATCGGGCAATCAGCGGGTGATCGGCGACGGATCGGCACTCTATTAATGAAGGGCGACGGGGACGTGTCGTTGCGGGAGGCTACGCAGGGGAGAAATTCGTATACCATATCCGCACCTCACTTCGAACGATCGCCACCGTGACCCTACCTAAACTCAACGCGCCGGACCTGGGCAACACGCCTTCGACTTCGGAAATCATCACCCGGCACCTGCGCGACGCCATCGTCGCCGGGCATTTCGACGAGGACGAGCCGATCCGCCAGGACGACATCGCCCGCCAGTTCAATGTCAGCAAAATCCCCGTGCGCGAAGCCCTCAAACGCCTGGAGGCCGAAGGCCTGGTGATCTTCCAGCGCAACCGCGGGGCGATGGTCACGCGTATTTCCGAGCCGGAACTGGCGCAGATGTTCGAGGTGCGCATGCTGCTCGAAGACAAGGTGCTGCGCCTGGCCATCCCCAACATGACCGAAGAAACCTTTACCCGCGCCGAAAGCATCTGCCAGGAATTCATCGGCGAAAACGACGTGGGCCGCTGGGCCGAACTGAACTGGGAACTGCACGCCTGCCTCTACGAACCGGCGCAGCGGCCGTTTCTGGTGAGCCTGATCCGCTCGGTCAACGACAAGCTGGAGCGCTACCTGCGCATGCAAATGAGCCTCTCGGCGGGCAAGGAGCGGGCCGACCACGAACACCGCGACATCCTCGACGCCTGCCGCGCCAAGGACGTGGAACGCGCCGTGGCCCTGCTGGACGAACACATCGCCGGCGTCTGCGCCACCCTGCTCGAACACTTGCCCCGGGCCAACTGAAACACGCCTGCCATAGGCCGCCATCGCGAGCAGGGCTCGCTCCCACAGTTGAACTGTGGTGTGGGTGAGATTTTCATTTTTCCTCGGTGGGAGCGAGCCTGCTCGCGATGGCGGCATTGCATCTGCTAAAAGTGCATCGCCTGCCCCGGCCTCATCCCGGGCAAGCCCGCTCCCACAATGTGGGCGGGATTGATGGCAGGCGTTCATTTTTTCTCTGTGGGAGCGAGCCCCTGCTCGCGATAGAGCCTGAGGCGCGGTCGGCAGGCACGCCGCCACGCCCCATCACTGTGCCGATTTCGTCATCCGTCGCCACTAAATCCATCAAGCCGCCGCCCCCCGGCGCAGGCCACTCTGCAAGCCACTTACCTGAACGGACGTGGCCCCTTGATGAAACGCATCTCTGTGATCGACTCCCACACCGGCGGCGAGCCGACGCGCCTGGTGATCGACGGTTTTCCTGACCTGGGCAATGGCAGCATGGCCGAACGCCGCCAGTTGCTGAGCCAGCAGCACGACGCCTGGCGCGCCGCGTGCGTGCTCGAACCCCGGGGCAGCGATGTGCTGGTGGGCGCGCTGTTGTGCGCGCCCGTGGACCCCACGGCCTGTGCCGGAGTGATTTTTTTTAACAACACCGGCTACCTGGGCATGTGCGGCCACGGCACCATCGGCCTGGTGGCGTCCCTGGCCCATTTGGGCAAGATCGGCCCAGGCGTGCACCGCATCGAAACCCCGGTGGGCACGGTGGAGGCCACCCTGCACGGCGACCACTCGGTCAGCGTGCGTAACGTACCGGCTTATCGCTACCGCCAGGCCCTGGCCCTGGACGTGCCCGGCATCGGCGCCGTAGTCGGCGACGTGGCCTGGGGCGGCAACTGGTTCTTCCTGATAAGCGACCATGGGTTGGAGGTCAACGGGCGCAACCTCGACGCCCTCACCGCCTACACCTACGCCGTGCAGCAAGCCCTGGAGGCCCAGGGCATCCGTGGCGAAGACGGCGGTTTGATCGACCACATCGAGCTGTTCGCCGCCGACCCCCACGCCGACAGCCGCAACTTCGTCCTCTGCCCGGGCAAGGCCTACGACCGCTCGCCCTGCGGCACCGGCACCAGTGCCAAACTGGCGTGCCTGGCCGCCGACGGCAAGCTGCAAGCGGGGCAGATCTGGCGCCAGGCCAGTGTGATCGGCAGCGAGTTTGAAGGCTCCTTCGAGGTGGACGGCGAGCGCATCGTGCCGACCATCCGCGGCCGCGCCTACATCAGCGCCGAAGCCACCCTGCTGATCGACCAGGACGACCCGTTCGCCTGGGGCATCCGCCTATGAGTCCGGGCGCCGTGGCCGACGTCATCGTTATCGGCGCCGGCATCATTGGCGCCGCCTGCGCCCAGGGCCTGGCCCGGCGCGGCTTGCGTGTGCTGGTGCTGGACGCCGGCCTGCCCGGCGCCACCGCCGCCGGCATGGGCCACTTGCTGGTGCTGGACGACAACCCCGCCGAACTGGCCCTGAGCCAATACTCGTTGCGGCGCTGGCGCCACATCGCCCAGGACCTGCCCCAGGGCTGCGCCTACCGCAGCAACGGCACCCTGTGGCTGGCGGCCAACGCCGAAGAAATGGCCGTGGCCCACAGCAAACACCTGAACCTGCGCGACCACGGCGAAGCCTGCGAGTTGATCGGCCGCGCCGAACTGCGCAAGCGCGAGCCGGCCCTGCGCGAAGGCCTGGAGGGCGGGTTGTTGATCCACGGTGACGGCATCCTTTACGCCCCGGCCACCGCCCAGTGGATGCTCGACGAAGCCAACATCCGCCAGCGCCAGGCGCGGGTGGTGGAAGTGGACGGCAACCGCGTGTGCCTGGCCGACGGCACCTGGCTCGGCGCCGAGGCCGTGGTGCTGGCCAATGGCATTGCCGCCAACGCGCTGTGCCCGGAACTGCCCATCGAACCGAAAAAAGGCCACCTGCTGATTACCGACCGCTACCCCGGCACCGTCACCCACACCCTGGTGGAACTGGGCTACGTCACCAGCGCCCACAACGCCAGCGGGCCGTCCACCGCGTGCAACATCCAGCCGCGCCCCACCGGGCAACTGTTCATCGGCGCCTCGCGGCAGTTCGGCACCACCGACCCGCAAGTCGAAGGCTGGATGCTGGCCAAGATGCTCAAGCGCGCCACCGAGTACATGCCGGGCCTGGCCGACCTCAACGCCATCCGCGCCTGGACCGGGTTTCGCGCCGCCAGCCCCGACGGCATGCCCCTGGTGGGCCAGCACCCGCACCGCCCCGGCCTGTGGCTGGCGGTGGGCCATGAAGGCCTGGGCGTGACCACCGCCCCCGGCACCGCTGACCTGCTGGTGGCACAGCTGTTCAATGAGCCGCCACCGCTGCCACCGCACGCTTATTCGCCACAACGCTTTCTCGGAGAACCGCCCCATGCCTGACTTGACCCTCGACGGCCGTGCCCTGCACGTGGCCGCCGGCACCAGCGTGGCGGCGGCCCTGGCCCTGGGCGGCGACGGCAGCAGCCGCACTTCGGTCAGCGGCCAGCGCCGTGCGCCGCTGTGCGGCATGGGCGTGTGCCAGGAATGCCGCGTCACCATCGACGGCCAGCGCCGCTTGGCTTGCCAGACCCTGTGCCGTGACGGCATGCACGTGGAGACCCGGCCATGAACGCATTCGCCGACCTGCTGATTATCGGCGCCGGCCCCGCCGGCATGGCCGCCGCCCTCGCCGCCGCCCCCAGTGGTGCGCGCATCGTGGTGCTGGACGACAACCCATTGCCCGGCGGGCAAATCTGGCGCGACGGCCCCCAGGCCAGCCTGCCCGCCCAGGCCCGCGCGATGCGCGAGCGCATGGCCGCGTGCGCCAACATCCGCCACTGCCCGGCCACCCGGGTGATCGCCAGCGCCGGGGCCAAGGCTCTGCTGGTGGAAGACCCGGAGCGCGGTTGGACCCTGGCCTACGACAAATTGATCCTGTGCACCGGCGCCCGCGAACTCCTGCTGCCCTTCCCCGGCTGGACCCTGCCCGGGGTAACCGGCGCCGGCGGCCTGCAAGCGCTTATCAAGGGCGGCGTGCCGGTACACGGCGAGCGGTTGGTGATCGCCGGCAGCGGCCCGTTGCTACTGGCCAGCGCCGCCACCGCGCGGCACAACGGCGCCCAAGTGTTGCGCATCGCCGAGCAGGCCTCGCGGGCGGCCGTAGCCGGGTTCGCCGCGCAGTTGCCGCGCTGGCCGCGCAAATGGCTGCAATCGTTCGCCCTGTTCGACCGCCATTACCGCACCGCCAGCCACGTGGTCGCGGTGCTGGGCAGCCACCGCGTCGAAGGCGTGCGCCTGCACCAGCAGGGCAAAATCGTCGAAATCGAATGCGAGCGCCTCGCCTGCGGTTTTGGCCTGATCCCCAATACCCAGCTCGGCCAGGCCCTGGGCTATGCCCTCGACGGCCAGGCCCTGGCGGTGGACCCCTGGCAAGCGGCGAGCCTGGCCGACCATTACGCGGCCGGGGAATGCACCGGGTTCGGCGGCAGTGAACTGGCCCTGGTGGAAGGCCGCATCGCCGGGCTTGCGGCGGTGGGCGAGCAGGACGCGGCGCGGCGCCTGTGGCCGACCCGCGCCCGCTGGCAGGGCTTTGCCCGCGCCTTGCACCACGCCTTCGCCCTCGACCCGGCACTCAAGACCCTGGCCGCCGACGACACCCTGGTGTGCCGCTGCGAAGACGTGCCCTATGCCGCCCTCGCCCAGCACCGCCAATGGCGCGAGGCGAAACTGGCCACCCGCTGCGGCATGGGCGCGTGCCAGGGCCGGGTGTGCGGCGGTGCCACGGCGCACCTGTTCGGCTGGCAGGCCCCGGCGCCACGGCCACCGTTCAGCCCGGCGCGCATCCAAACCCTGCTGAGCCTCGACGACCAGCCGCCGGCATGAAACCAAGGCTTTGCGCGGCACCGGCGAGTCACTATGATCCGGCAGGTCCCCATCAGGCCTGCCACGCCATGTACGTCTCGCTCAACAGCCTCACGCCGTGCGACCTGCCCAGCCTGCTGCGCAGCCTGCAACCCATCGCGCCGCTGCTCGACACCCTCACGGACGTGGTGTTCTTCATCAAGGACGACCAGGCGCGCTACGCCTTCGTCAACCAAACCCTGGCCCGGCGCTGCGGCTTCAAACACCGCCATGAACTGCTGGGGCGCACCGCCGAAAGCGTCTTCCCCGAACGCTTCGGCCCGCTCTACACCGAGCAGGACCGCCGCGTGCTGGCCAGCGGCCGGGAACTGGCCGATCAACTGGAGCTGCACTTGTACTTCGGCAACCAACCGGTGTGGTGCCTGACCCACAAACTGGCCCTGCGCGACGAACAGGGGCGCATCGTCGGCCTGGCCGGGATCTCCCGCGACCTGCAATTGCCCCAGTCCAGCCACCCGGCGTTCCCCAAACTGGCGGCGGTGGACGCCCACATCCGCCAGCATTTCGCCCGCCCCGTGAGCCTGGCCGAACTGACTGCCCTGGCCGGGCTCTCGGTGGCGCAACTGGAGCGCCACTGCAAGCGGATCTTCCAGCTCACGCCCCGGCAGATGATCCACAAGGCGCGCCTGGAAGAAGCTTCGCGCCTGCTGCTGGAACACGAGCTGCCCATCACCGACATCGCCCTGCGCTGCGGCTACACCGACCACAGCGCCTTCAGCCGCCAATTCCGCGCCCTCACTGGGCTATCGCCGAGCCAGTACCGCGAGAGCCATCGCTGACACTGCGGGGCTTGCCCGCAATGGGGCCCATACCGCCGACAGATCATCACTGCCCAGAAGGCCGCCATCGCGAGCAAGGCTCGCGCCCACGAAAGTGGCCCCCAAAGCCCCACACACAACCCTGTGGGAGCGAGCCGGCTCGCGATGCGGCCGACATAGCCGCGCCAGAAATACCGCCGCCCAGGCCAGCCCACTTGCACAGAAGATCACGTACAGGCCCATGCCCCAGGTGTTCCTTTAAAGCGCGCCACAGTGGGGCGATGCTCCCTTATGTAACACCCGGTTTTACCCTACGCCCCACCCGCCTCCATTCCGCGCTTTGTAGCGCAGCCTTGTAGGACATACGCCATAAGGCCCAGTTAAAAATTACCGGCAAATATCAGAAACAGGCACGCGGATTGCTAAATAAATATCGTATACGAAATTCCCAATACGATAGCCAACAGCACTTTCCCCACCACGAGGCCTCTATGAAAAACCCCGCATTTGCCGTAGCCCTCAGCGCTGTTCTCAGTTCTTCCTTTATGGCCACCGCTCACGCCGACAAACTCGATGACATCATCGGTTCCGGCAAGCTGCGCTGTGCCGTGACCCTGGACTTCCCGCCCATGGGTTTTCGTGACGAGGCCAACAAACCCGCCGGTTTCGACGTGGACTACTGCAACGACCTGGCCAAGGTGCTGGGAGTGGACGCCGAGATCGTCGAGACGCCGTTCCCCGACCGCATCCCGGCGTTGGTGTCCGGCCGCGCCGATGTGATCGTCGCCTCCACCTCCGACACCCTGGAGCGGGCCAAGACCGTGGGCCTGACCGTGCCTTACTTCGCCTTCCAGATGGTGGTGCTGACCCGCGACAACACGGGCATCAACAGCTTCGCCGACATCAAGGGCAAACCCTTGGGCAACACCAGCGGCACCTATGAAGCCATCGCCCTGGAAAAAGACGTGAAGTCATGGGGCACCGGCAGTTTCCGCGCCTATCAGTCGCAGAACGACACCCTGCTGGCCGTGGCCCAAGGCCATATCGACGCCACCGTGGTCACCAACACCGTGGCCGCCGCCACCATCAAGTCGGGCAAGTACAAGGGCCTGAAAGTGGCCGGCAACGCGCCGTATGTGGTCGATTACGTGTCCCTGGGCGCCAAGCGCAACGAGTACGGCCTGCTCAACTACCTCAACCTGTTCGTCAACCAGCAAGTGCGCACCGGGCGCTACAACGAGTTGTTCGTCAAATGGGTCGGCACCGAGATCGCCCCCGCCGACCTGACCGTGCCGAAGGTTTACTACTGAGGTGTCGGCCATGCCTGGCAAACCCACTTCCCTGACCGGGCGTAGCCTGGTCGCGGGCGCCGCCCAAGGCGCCCTGCTGTTTGCCGATGTAGGCTTGAGTTTCTGGGGCGGTGTCGATTCGGCGAGCGGCGAGGTGATTGACCGTCACCACCCGCTCAGCGGCGCGCACCTGGCTGGCCGCGTGCTGGCCATCCCCAGCGGCCGCGGCTCCTGCACCGGCAGCAGTGTGATGATGGAACTCATCAGCAACGGCCACGCACCGGCAGCCCTGGTGCTGGCCGAGCCCGATGAGATCCTGACCCTGGGTGTGCTCGTGGCGCAGACCATTTTCCAGCGTTCCCTGCCGGTGCTATGCATCGGCCGGGAGGCGTTCGCCGCCTTGCGCGGCCACGCCTTTGCGCGGGTCGATGGCACGGCGCTGACGCTGTACGAGCAGCTCCCGGTCGAACCTTGGCAGGGTTCAGCGCCACTCACTGACACCACCCCGGGCGACACCGCCCTGGCCCTTACCAGCCTGGACCGCAGCCTGCTGGCGGGCGAGCACGGCAAAGCCGCGCAAGTGGCAATGCAGATCGTCTTGCGCATGGCCGCGCTGCAAGGCGCCACCGCCCTGGTGGACATCACCCAGGCCCATATCGACGGCTGCATCTACACCGGCCCGGCGAGCCTGCGGTTTGCCGAGCAACTGGTGCAATGGGGCGCGAAGGTGCGGGTGCCGACCACCCTCAATTCCATCTCCGTAGACCAGCGCCGCTGGCGGGAACTGGGCATCGACCCGGCCCTGGGCGTACCGGCCAGTGCGTTGGGCGATGCCTACATGGCGATGGGCGCGAGCCTGAGTTTCACCTGCGCGCCGTATTTACTCGACAGCGCGCCCAAGGCCGGCGAACAGATCGTCTGGGCCGAATCCAATGCGGTGGTGTACGCCAACAGCGTGCTCGGCGCGCGCACCCTCAAGTACCCGGACTACCTCGACATCTGCATCGCCCTCACCGGCCGCGCGCCGCTGATCGGCTGCCACCTGGAGGCCCGGCGCAAAGCCCAGTTGCTCATCGAGTTACCCCAGTTGGGCACCCTGGACGATGCCTTTTACCCGCTACTGGGCTACCACGTCGGCGCCCTTGCCGGCTCGCGCATTCCCCTGGTGCTGGGCCTGGCCGCCGCCCAGCCGTCGCTGGATGACCTCAAGGCCTTCGGCGCGGCGTTCGCCACCACCTCGGCGGCGCCGTTGTTCCATATCGCCGGGGTCACCCCCGAAGCCCTCGACCCGGCCGCCGTGCTGGACGCCGACCAACCCCTGGCGGTGGAACGCATTGCCCTCAAGGACCTGCTGCTCAGTTGGCGCGAACTCAACAGCGCCCGCGACAGCCAGGTGGATGTGGTGTCGTTGGGCAACCCGCACTTTTCCCTGAGCGAGTTCGCGGCCCTGGCGCGCCTGTGTAGCGGCCGCCGCTGCCACCCGGATGTGGTGCTGGCGATCACCTGCGGGCGCGCCGTGCTGGAGCAGGCCCGCGCCGCCGGGCACATCGCCGTGCTCGAAGGCTTTGGCGTGACCCTGGTCACCGACACGTGCTGGTGCATGCTCGGCGAGCCGGTGATTCCACCCGCCGCGCGCACGTTGATGACCAACTCGGGCAAGTACGCCCACTACGCCCCTGGCCTGGCCGGGCGCACGGTGCATTTCGCCAGCCTGGGCGAGTGCGTCGACGCGGCCTGCACGGCCCGGGCCAGCGGTCACCTGCCTGCCTGGCTGCAACCTGCCGCCCCTTTGGAGAGCCCCGCGCATGTTTGACTACACCTTCCAATGGCGCTCGGCCCTGCGTGCCCTGCCGGACATGCTGGCCGGCGCCTGGGTCACCTTCGAGACCGCCGCGCTGTCGATGATCTTCGGCGTGCTCATCGCCCTGGCCCTGACGGTCATGCGCGAAGCCCGCCACCCACTGTTGCGCGGCATCGGCAACGGCTGGGTGTCGATTGCCCGCAACACGCCGTCGTTGTTCCAGATCTATGTGCTGTATTTCGGCCTGGGTTCGTTGGGCCTGCACGTCAGTTCCTGGGTGGCCCTGCTGGCCGGTATCACCTTCAACAACGCCGGCTACCTGGCGGAAAACTTCCGTGGCGGCCTCAAGGCCGTACCCGGCACGCAGATCCGCGCCGCACGGTCGTTGGGCATGAGCGCGTTCCAGACCTACCGGATGATCGTCGTGCCGCAATTGCTGCGCATCGTCTTCTACCCGCTGACCAACCAAATGGTCTGGGCGGTGCTGATGACGTCGCTGGGGGTGATCGTGGGCCTGAACAACGACCTCACCGGCGTGACCCAGGACTACAACGTCAAGACGTTCCGCACCTTTGAATACTTCGCCCTCGCCGCGGTGCTGTATTACCTGATTGCCAAGTTGATCGTAGCGGTAGCCCGGCTGATGGCCTGGCGGCTGTTCCGTTACTGAGGACGCGCCTATGTTTTCCACCAGTTTTTCCTGGAATGACCTGCTGTTTTTGCTGGATGGCGCCTGGGTGACCCTGCAACTGACGTTCTGGGCGATCCTGCTCGGCTCGTTTGCCGGGTTGCTGTTTGGCCTGCTGCGCGCCCTGCTGCCCCGGGCCAGCCTGCCGCTGGCGTGGGTGCTGGACGTGTTCCGTAGCGTGCCGTTGCTGATCCAGTTCGTGCTGTTCAACTCGTTCAAGAGCATCGTGGGCCTGAACATCAGCGCCTTCAGCGTCGGCTGCATTGTGCTGGGGGTGTACGCCGCCGCGTACTTCACCGAAATCGTGCGCAGCGGCGTGCTCTCGGTACCGCCCACCGTGCGCCGGGCCAGCCGTTCCCTGGGCTTGAGCTATATGCAGGACCTGCGCTGGATCGTGCTGCCGATGGCTTCGCGCGTGGCCTTCCCCGGGTGGCTGAACCTGGTACTCAGCGTGATGAAAGACACCGCGCTGGTGATGTGGATCGGCATCGTCGAACTGCTGCGCGCCTCGCAAACCATCGTCACCCGCATTCAGGAACCCCTGCTGGTGCTGTGCATCGCGGGCCTTATCTACTACGTCATGAGCCTGGTGGTCGCTCGCCTGGGCGCTCGTCTGGAAAGAAGGTGGCAAGAAAATGATTGAGATCGACAACGTCTACAAATCCTTCGGCGACCTGGAAGTGGTCAAGGGTGTCAGCCTGACCGTGAACAAAGGTGAAGTGGTGTCGATCATCGGCGGCTCCGGCTCCGGCAAATCCACCCTGCTGATGTGCATCAACGGCCTGGAGCCAATCCAGAAAGGCAGCATCCGCGTCGACGGCATCGAGGTGCACAGCAAGGCCACGGACCTGAACCGCTTGCGCCAGAAGATCGGCATCGTGTTCCAGCAGTGGAACGCCTTCCCCCACCTGACGGTGATGGAAAACGTGATGCTGGCGCCGCGCAAGGTGCTGGGTAAAACCAAGCAAGAGGCCGAGGAACTGGCGGTCAAGCAACTGACCCACGTGGGCCTGGGCGACAAGCTCAAGACCTTCCCCGGCAAGCTGTCCGGCGGCCAACAGCAACGCATGGCGATTGCCCGTGCCTTGGCCATGTCGCCGGACTACATGCTGTTCGACGAAGCCACCTCGGCCCTGGACCCGCAACTGGTGGGCGAGGTACTGGACACCATGCGCATGCTCGCCGAGGACGGAATGACCATGGTGCTGGTGACCCACGAAATCCGCTTCGCCCGCGACGTGTCCGACCGCGTGGCGTTCTTTCGCAATGGCCTGGTGCACGAAATCGGCTCGCCGGACCAGGTCATCGGCAACCCGACGCAGCCGGAGACGGCGGCGTTTCTCAAGTCGGTGAAATAGCCGCGGGCGCCCTCGCGGGCAAGCCCGCTCCCACAGATTTTTGGATCCTTGTGGGAGCGGGCCTGCCCGCAATAGACCCCCCACCAACAACCAAGGAGCAAGCAGCCAATGCGCTCATCCAGAGTGGTACACGTGGTCAGCTGTCACGCCGAAGGGGAAGTCGGCGATGTGATTGTCGGCGGCATCGCGCCGCCGCCGGGGGCGACAGTGTGGGAGCAGTCGCGCTGGATCGCCCAGGACCAGACCCTGCGCAACTTCGTGCTCAACGAACCGCGCGGCGGGGTGTTCCGCCACGTCAACCTGCTGGTGCCGGCCAAAGACCCACGGGCGCAGATGGCGTGGATCATCATGGAACCGGCCGACACCCCGCCCATGTCTGGTTCCAATTCACTGTGCGTGGCCACCGTGCTGCTGGACAGCGGCATCCTGCCCATGACCGAGCCGCAGACGCGCCTGGTGCTCGAAGCCCCCGGCGGGCTGATCGAAGCCGTGGCCGAGTGCCGAGACGGCAAGGTGCAGCGGGTGGAGATCAAAAACGTGCCGTCCTTCGCTGACCGCCTCGACGCCTGGATCGAGGTCGAGGGCCTGGGCTCACTCCAGGTGGACACGGCCTACGGCGGCGACAGTTTCGTGATTGCCAACGCCCAAAGCCTGGGCTTCACCATTGCCCCGGACGAAGCGGCAGACCTGGTGGCCACGGGGCTGAAAATCACCCGCGCCGCCAACGAGCAATTGGGCTTCGTGCACCCGCTCAACCCCGAGTGGTCGCATATTTCCTTCTGCCAACTCGCCGCGCCCATCGTCCACGAAAACGGCATCGCCACCGGCCGCAACGCGGTGGTGATCCAACCCGGCAAGATCGACCGCTCCCCCACCGGCACCGGGTGTTCGGCGCGCATGGCGGTGATGCACGCCAAGGGCCAGATGCGGGTGGGTGAGCGTTTTATCGGCCGTTCGATCCTCGATTCCGAGTTCCATTGCCGCATCGATTCGGTCACCGAAGTGGCCGGGCGCACGGCGATCTACCCGTGTATTGCCGGGCGGGCGTGGATCACCGGCACCCACCAATTGCTGCTCGACCCTGACGACCCCTGGCCCCAGGGCTACCGACTGTCGGACACCTGGCCCGGCGCCTGAGCGTTAAACCGCTGTTTTTTATGAACAAATAAGCGACGCAAAAAATAACCCGAAAAAAGTCTTGGCCTAAGTTCAACGCATCAAATATCGTATACGAAATACAAAATAGACAACCGGAGGCAATTATGAGCAAGCGCGTAACCTGGAGTGGCGTGTTCCCCGCGGTGACCACTCAATTCAATGACGACTTCTCCATCAACCTGGAGAAAACCCACCAAGTGATCTCCAACGTGATCCGCGATGGCGTGTCGGGCCTGGTGGTGTGCGGTTCGGTGGGCGAGAACACCTCCCTGACCGCCGAAGAAAAAATCGCTGTGACCGAAGTCGCGGTCGATGCCTCCCGCGGCCGGGTGCCGGTGATCTGCGGCGTGGCCGAGTTCACCAGCGTGGCGGCGGCGAAAACCGCCAACGCGGTGCGCAAGGCCGGGGTCGATGGGGTGATGCTGATGCCGGCGCTGGTCTACGGTTCCAAGCCATTCGAGACCGCCGAGCACTACCGCTACGTGGCAAAAAACGCCGACGTACCGCTGATGGTCTACAACAACCCACCGATCTACAAAAACGACGTGACGCCGGACATCCTGATTTCCCTGTCCGACTGCGACAACGTGGTGTGCTTCAAGGATTCGTCCGGCGACACCCGCCGCTTCATCGACATCCGCAATGAAGTGGGCGACCGCTTCGTGCTGTTCGCCGGCCTCGACGACGTGGTCCTGGAAAGCATGGCAGTGGGCGCCGAGGGCTGGGTTTCGGGCATGTCCAACGTGTTCCCCAAAGAAGGCGAAACCATCTTCCGCCTGGCCAAGGCCGGGCGTTTCGCCGAAGCCATGCCGATCTACGAATGGCTGATGCCGATCCTGCACCTCGATGCCCGCGCCGACCTGGTGCAGTGCATCAAGCTGTGCGAAGCCATCGCCGGGCGCGGCAGCGCGCTGACCCGCCCGCCACGCCTGGCCCTGCCCAAAGAAGACCGTGAATACGTCGAGCAGATCATGGCCAAGGCCCTGGCCAACCGCCCGCACCTGCCGGACGTCGGTCTCTGAGTGATTCCCGGGCGGGCGCCGAGGCGAGGTATGACAAAGCCGCGCAAACTGCCCGCGCGGGGAACTCCCTCGCCTAAGAAAAACGGCAAACCACTGCCCCTCTCTGTGGCAGCGGGCTTACCCGCGATGAGGGCATCACCTTCAACATCATTGTTGGCGGATGTTCTGTCATCGCGGGCAAGCCCTCTCTTACAAGAGGCGGCGCAACCTCCATCTTCTCCAGAGGAAGTGTTCATGCCCCAGATCCTCGGCCACAACTACATCGGCGGCGCCCGCAGCGCCGCGGGTACCGTCACCCTGCACAGCCACGACGCCAGCACCGGCCAGGCCCTGCCCTATAGCTTCGTGCAAGCCACCGCCGCCGAAGTGGACGCCGCCGCCCAGGCTGCGGCCGCAGCCTACCCCGCGTTTCGCAACCTGCCCGCCAGCCGCCGGGCGCAGTTCCTCGACGCCATCGCCGCACAACTCGATGCCCTGGATGACGACTTCGTCGCCCTGGTCACCCGCGAAACCGCGCTGCCCAGCGCCCGTATCCAAGGCGAGCGCGGCCGCACCAGTGGGCAGATGCGCCTCTTCGCCCAGGTGCTGCGCCGCGGTGATTTCTACGGCGCGCGCATCGACTGCGCCCTGCCCGAGCGCCAACCCCTGCCCCGCGCCGACCTGCGCCAGTACCGCATCGGCGTGGGCCCGGTGGCCGTGTTCGGCGCCAGCAACTTCCCCTTGGCGTTCTCCACCGCGGGTGGTGATACCGCTGCCGCGCTGGCGGCCGGTTGCCCGGTGGTGTTCAAGGCCCACAGCGGCCACATGGCCACTGCCGAGCGCGTGGCCGATGCGATCCTGCGCGCCGCCGAACAAACCGGCATGCCCAAGGGTGTGTTCAACATGATCTACGGAGCCGGCGTGGGCGAAACCCTGGTCAAGCACCCGGCCATCCAGGCCGTGGGTTTTACCGGCTCGCTCAAGGGCGGCCGTGCCCTGTGCGACATGGCCGCCGCCCGGCCGCAACCGATCCCGGTGTTCGCCGAAATGAGCAGCATCAACCCGGTGCTGGTGCTGCCCGAGGCGCTACAGGTGCGCGGCGAACAGATCGCCCGTGAACTGGTGGCGTCGGTGGTCCAGGGCTGCGGCCAGTTCTGCACCAACCCTGGGCTGGTGATCGGCCTGCGCTCGCCCCAATTCAGCGCATTCACTGCCCAACTCAGCACCCTGATGGCCGCCCAACCGGGGCAAACCATGCTCAACGCCGGCACCCGCGCCAGCTATGAAAAAGGCGTGCGAGCGTTACTCGAACACCCCGGCATCCGCCACCTGGCGGGCCAGGAACACAGCAGCAATCAGGCGCAACCGCAATTGTTCCAGGCCGACTTCAGCCTGCTGCTTGAGGGCGATCCGCTGTTGCAGGAAGAAGTCTTCGGCCCGACCACGATAGTGGTGGAAGTGGCGGACAGCGCCGAACTGCACGCCGCCCTCGCCAGCTTGCACGGCCAACTCACCGCCACCCTGATCGGCGAACCCCACGACCTGGAAACCCACGCCGGCCTGCTGGTGTTGCTGGAGCAAAAGGTCGGCCGGGTGCTGTTCAACGGTTACCCGACCGGCGTGCAAGTGTGCGACGCCATGGTCCACGGCGGCCCGTACCCCGCCACCTCCGACGCCCGCGGCACATCGGTCGGCACCCTGGCCATCGACCGCTTCCTGCGCCCGGTGTGCTACCAGAACTGCCCGGACAGCCTGCTGCCCCAGGCCCTGCAAAACGCCAATCCGTTGGGGATTGAGCGGTTGGTTGACGGGGTCAGTGGGCGACACGCGTTGTAGCCGTCCCTGCGGCCTCTGTGGGAGCAAGCGCTGCTCGCTCCCACAGAGGCACAGCCCTGGCTCAGGCCAGCAAGGCCTTGAGGTCGTTGTACAACGCCTGCGGGATCTGCACTCCCTCTACCTCGCTGCGCAGCCGCGCCTCATAGCGCCGTTGCGACGGCAAGCGCGCGCCCTGCCCCTGAATGCTCTCGAACACCCCCTCAGCCCGGGCCAGGTGCTGCTCGGCGGCGTCCCCCAAAAAGCGCTTGGGGTCCAGGGCAATCAACAGCTCGCCATGATAAGGCGAGGATTTGCTGCCCGCGTCATAAGCCAGGGACTCGGCGCTGGTCAGGTCACCGATCAAGGGCCCGGCGATCAACTCCACCATCGCCGCCAGGGCCGAGCCCTTGTGCCCGCCGAAGGTCAGCATCGCGCCGTGGTCGAGCACTACGTTAGGGTCGGTGCTCGGCTGGCCCTGGGCGTCTACGCCCCAGCCTTCGGGGATGGCTTTGCCGGTGCGACGGTGCAGCTCAATGTCGCCCCGGGCAATGGCGCTGGTGGCGAAATCAAAGACAAAGGGGTTCTTGCCGGCGCGCGGCCAACCGAAAGCGATGGGGTTGGTGCCAAATACCGGTTGGCTGCCGCCCGCCGGTGCCACCCAGGCGTGGCTGGGGGTGAAGGCCAGGGCCACGAGGCCCGCATCGGTCAACTGCTCGATCTCCACCCACAATGCGGAAAAGTGCACACAGCGGTTGATCGCCAGAGCCGCAATGCCAGTGGCCTGGGTTTTCTCCTTGAGCAGCGGCAACCCAGCCTTGAACGCCAATTGGGAAAACCCACCCGCCGCATCGACCCGCACGATCGACGGTGCCTGGTCGACGACTTGCGGCTCGGCGTTGGCCGCCACCTTACCCGCGCGCAGGGAATTGACGCAGCCCAGCACGCGGTACAAGCCATGGGAGGCGCAACCATCACGCTCCCCGGCGACCACCGTGTCCGTCACGGCCTGGGCCTGGGCCGCACTGAAACCGTTATGTAACAGGATCGATTCGGCCAGCTCGCGGGCCTCGATCAGGGTCAATCGGATCATAAATCAACTCCTTGGACAGACCGTCCAGCCTGCCCCATGCCAGGAGGCGCGGCTTGATCGCTTTAGCCCCTTGGGATGACGAACTCGGCACAGCCCAACGGATGTACAAAACCGACCAGCCCGCTTGCTACACGCCTCACGCAGCACAGGCCGCTGTCATGGTTTGCCAAGTGGCCTCGTCGGCGGGAATCAGGTGTTCGATACGTAAGGAGGCGACCGTGATGTCCTGGGGCATGCCGAACGTGGTGAAGGTCGAGAGGAAACGCAGCTCGCCTTGGAGTGAACGCAAGCGCGTGAGCAGCAACGGGCTGATCGCGCCATCGGCCATCGCAGCCATGTCACCGGGCGTCGGCAACGTCGCCAACAGGCTGGCCAACCCGGCGTCTTGCAACGCCTCGCGGGAGGCGCGCTGCCAAGCTACCGCGCGGATTTCCTCGGGGTTGACCAGGTAATCCCCCAGCCCCCCGGGCGCCAGCAGCGTGTGCAGCAGGTTAAAGCCGCCCCCGGCCGAATCCACCGGCAACCCCATCAAAGCAAACAGCGCCGCGGTCGCCGTATTGGCGGCCAGCACCTGCCAGCCACTGTCGATGACAATCGCCGGCGCCGGATTGTTCGCCTTGAGCACATGACCAATGGCACTGCGCACCAGCGCCATCGACGGGTCACTCAGGGGCAACGCCGCATAACGCGGCGCATGGCCAGCCGCCAGAAACCCTGCATTACGCTCCGCCAGCGGCGTATCCAGGGCTGTGAACAGCGCATGCAGCGTCGCCGGCGCGGGACGGGCGCGGCCGGTTTCTATGCAGCTCAAATAGCGCTGGGAAATGCCTGATTGCAGGGCCAGGTCCAATTGGCTCAGGCGGGCGCGTAGGCGCAAGCGGCGTAACTGGGCCCCCACTGACGTGGGTAAGGCGTGTGAAATGCTTGTGTTTTCAGTCATGGACCAACCTCGGCAATTGCTTGTAGGGCTGGCGCCGACCTACCAGGCCAGAGCCAGCCCAATGGGTGGGCAACGCGCCGTAGGAAGTAGGGCTCGTGGGCAGGCGGAGGTCGCTCCCTTTCAGCCCCTTGAGGTATACGACACTTGCATCGCCCCTGAAGCCCCCGTACCCTTCGCGCCGCGATGCATCCTACAAGCATGCGGGAATTATTCTGATCAGATTTACCGTGATATCGATTAAACGTGGGGCAATGTGAAGGTGGTCGTCCGGCCTATTCGATGCTGCGTGTGCACCTGATGCAGAACTGGATCGGCTACAGCGACCTTGCGATGGAAGATGCGTTGTATGAGACGACCATTCTGCGTCCATTTTCCGGTCCGACCCTGGAGCGTGTCCCGGATGAAGCCACCACTCTTAACTTCCGACACCTATTGGGAAAACATGAGTTGGCCAGCGGGATTCTTGGTGTGATTAATAGCTATCTGGGCGACCGTTGTGTATCGCTGAGTCAAGGCACCATAGTCGATACCATATTGATTCAGGCGCCTGGTTCGACCATGAACAAGGATGGCAAGCGCGGCCCAGAAATGCATCAGACCAAGAAAAGTAACCCTTATTATTTAGGCGCCAAAGCCCATATCGGCGCCAACGACGAGTCAGGCTTGGTGCACAGTGTGATGGTCACGGCGGCCCATGTTGTCGACGTCACACAGGTCAAAAAACTACTGCATGGCGAGGAAAAGATGATGTGCCTCGGTGCGAGTTATGTCGGTGTCGAAAAAAGCGAAGAACACGCGGGACGTGGGGTCATTTGGCAGATTACAGCCCGACGCGGCCCTTACAAAAAACACAGAAAATGCTGCGTCTTGTACAAGGCGATACGCAAGATCGAGAAGGCCAAGGGCCAAGTTCGGGCCAAGGTCGAGCATCCACTTCGGGTAATCAAACGTCAGTTTGACTATGAAAAAGTGCGCTTTCGGGGTTTGACCAAGAACAGCGCACAAATGGTGACGTTATTCACCCTGCCGAACCTGTGGATGGCGCGCCGATATTTGTGGGCGAAGGCAGGAGAGGTGCACATGTGATGCAGGAAATGATCGCTGCAACGTTTTTTGCAGCGGCCGAAAGAGCTGGAAAACGAAGAGGATTGAGCAAATTTCGACGTGCGTCGTTTTTTTGAAAAGTGCTGACGACTCGATAGCGGGAAAAAATCCAGCTATTTCAGAGCATCATTAGCTGACATGCAGGAGCATCAGGGTGTTATATAACATTTTAAATACCGAACAACATAATAACCTCACCATGGAAGACGTTTCACTCTGCATAGACAGCCCTTCCTTAGGAATCTCACCAAACAAAAACACCACTATCTTCAGCGGATGGTTTTTATCCACTACACAAGAAAAAAACTTACAAATAGAGTGCATTCAGGGCCAATTTAAAAACAAAGGGATTCCAAATCGCGCCCGAAAAGACGTAGCAGAACACTTCCTAAACAGTAGAAAGATTAACGTAAGTGAAATATGCGGCTTTTCATTTGAAATCACGGGCGAGGCGGTCATAAACTTTATTGTGGATGACTCAGTATTTTCAAGCGTAACACTCAGCCTTGAAAGCCATGAATATCCTCATGACTTTGAACTTTGGAAAGGGATGCATACTCTGGAGTCTAGACACACCGCAAACGAGGCCAAACTGTTAGCACACAAGATTATTGACTATTATCCGCACAACAAACTAGCAACAAAAGTTGAGTCGCTAGATCATTTTTTCGATGAAGATCTTGAATGCAGGAGCCGAATAAAAGAGTTCATCAAATCATCTTCAACTAAAGATTTTTTGATAAGCGCCGTCAGCATGGCCTTAGAAAAAAACAGAATAACAATAAAATCTTTATACTCCAATGGACATGCTTACTGCAATGATTCTTACTACGCCCCCCCATTCAACTATCTTAAATTTGTAGACGAATCCACTGGCGATTTTTTTTACATAGTTCAGCATTTTTCTGTATTCGACGCTCTTTACGCACCTAAATATGATTTCATTTTTGCAAAACCAACTACCACACCAACAAAGCATGCTCGCGATATCATAATCGCTTCCGGCATACTTTCTAGCAGAAATTCGGCAGGGGGATTTAATGGCTTGGCCTGCATTCATTCACGGCCCTATCATTTCCTATACGACATATCATACGGCTTATGGATTCTTTACAACTCCCAGGCGTTATCAAAAATAACCAACATCCTACTTGACAAATCACAGGCATATTACTCAGTCCGCAATTTATTCGGCCTGGAGACCACGGAAAAAATCCTTACTACCGAAGAGTGTATCTACGAATTAAATGCGCCTGGTTTCAGCATTTTCCCGGGCTTCACAGATTTTAACTTTAAAGATGAAAGCACTCTAAAAGAATATAATGCCTTAGACAACCTATTAATTACAAAATGCAAAAACACTAGAAATCGCGCCACTTCATTAATAGAACACGCTAGCCGAATGAGCCCTATATTTTGGTTCGGGATAACCAGCCAAAAAAGGAAACTAACAAATCAGATCAAAGAAATCAGCGATGCGATATCAGGGATTTTGAAGCGCTACCCCAAGGCCACATTTTTTATTGACGGATGGACCTCACCTATCAAACCTAGCGACTATGATTTGAAGGAGATCTCTAGTGATGAAACTGTTTTTTCGGAGATCGTGGAAGCAGTGCCAGACGACACACCTATATTTTCCATCATAGGCTTTACATCCGAAGAAAAAATTGCACTCGGATCAATCGTAGACTTTTTCATTTCAAACAACAGTACGGGCTCTATGCATATTGATCGAATATGTGGAAAACCCGGGCTTACGCACACGTCTAATGCTTGGACTGATGATATGGATACGGCCATCCACAAAAAATCGAAGCGAATCAACCGAGACCACATACACGATTTATCGAATGACCAATCAAAAATCGACCAAATAGATTATTATACTGACAGCGGCACTCTATTAAGAGAGATATTAGCATCTCTAGACGAATACAACCTTAAATAAACTCTGGAAAAACCCTAATTTAGCAGTGCGAGCTTTTTGATGATGAACTGATGACCTTTGTGATGCCGAGTACACTGGCAAACGTAAGCAGACCTTAAAGGAATTGTTCCTAAACAAGATGGATCAAGTATCACCCTGGAAGGGTTTGATTGCCCTGATCGAACCGCATTATCCAAAAGGCGAACCATCCTGCGTCCGTTTTTCGGTCCGACCCTGGAGCGTGTCCCGGATGAAGCCACCACTCTTAACTTCCGACACCTATTGGGAAAACATGAGTTGGCCAGCGGGATTCTTGGTGTGATTAATAGCTATCTGGGCGACCGTTGTGTATCGCTGAGTCAAGGCACCATAGTCGATACCATATTGATTCAGGCGCCTGGTTCGACCATGAACAAGGATGGCAAGCGCGGCCCAGAAATGCATCAGACCAAGAAAAGTAACCCTTATTATTTAGGCGCCAAAGCCCATATCGGCGCCAACGACGAGTCAGGCTTGGTGCACAGTGTGATGGTCACGGCGGCCCATGTTGTCGACGTCACACAGGTCAAAAAACTACTGCATGGCGAGGAAAAGATGATGTGCCTCGGTGCGAGTTATGTCGGTGTCGAAAAAAGCGAAGAACACGCGGGACGTGGGGTCATTTGGCAGATTACAGCCCGACGCGGCCCTTACAAAAAACACAGAAAATGCTACGTCTTGTACAAGGCGATACGCAAGATCGAGAAGGCCAAGGGCCAAGTTCGGGCCAAGGTCGAGCATCCATTTCGGGTAATCAAACGTCAGTTTGACTATGAAAAAGTGCGCTTTCGGGGTTTGACCAAGAACAGCGCACAAATGGTGACGTTATTCACCCTGCCGAACCTGTGGATGGCGCGCCGATATTTGTGGGCGAAGGCAGGAGAGGTGCACATGTGATGCAGGAAATGATCGCTGCAACGTTTTTTGCAGCGGCCGAAAGAGCTGGAAAACGAAGAGGATTGAGCAAATTTCGACGTGCGTCGTTTTTTTGAAAAGTGCTGACGACTCGATAGCGGGAAAAAATCCAGCTATTTCAGAGCATCCTTAGTGAAATGGTGCATAGCTCTGGCTCAAAACCTATACAATCGTAAACGAGGGCAACATGCTACCATCCGCCCGCAGCGCAATGAGCAATAACATAAAGGAGTATTTTTTGCTAGACCTACCGATTCAGTCAGCAGGCATCAAGGCGTAACCATCATGCGCCAGGACTCTGTCAGTGAACCGGACCGTTGCCGGAAAACCATTTTTACCTCGTTGATATGCCTGCGAACGCAGGCCTCAGAATCGGCGAAAAGCGTAAATCAATGTCCAGCGCGGACTACTACCACCCTCCCGCACCCGAGCAGCTTTTCGCATATGAAAAGCCGCCAATCGCGAACATCGGCATCGCCACACCTCTGGATAACTTCGGTCTTTGAATTCGCCCCACAACACTACAAAGGAACGTCAGGCACATGCGCCTAGAACATGCACGACACAGCATTTTAAAAGATAAATTCTGGAATTCGACATTTCTAGGTTACATCTTAATTGGTTTACCCATTCTTAGTTTGGTCGTAAACGCCATTACTTGGTTGAAATATGGCTTGAATCTCCCCTATGCAGATGACTGGCGGCAATACGCCGATGGAGGAATGGGACGGCTTGACCTGCCATACTTGATGACGTCAGCCAACGATACACTTTCACCGGTGGGGCTGTCCCTTGACTCGCTTGCAGTGAGATATCTGAGTGGCAACGGGATCGCCTACCAGTTCCTCTCCATGGTGTTGGTACTCGGCTCACTGACCTACCTTCAATGGCGTCTTATCTGCTTTTGCACTGATAACAAGATCATCAGGGCCCTGAGTTTCAGCCTGACCCTCTTGATGTTGCAGCCAGATAATTACTGGGGCTTGCAGAATCTCGCCTACCATCAGGCGATCCCTCTGGTTTGCTTGCTCGGTGTGTTGTTCGTTACTTTTTCGAAGACATGGGCGCGGGGTTGGGTAATACCAACCCTGTTCATCCTTGCACTGATTTCCGGGTTCTCTTACACCAGCGGAGCCTTCGCGATGCTGGGTACCAGCTTGGTCGCGATCGCGATGCAGTTCTTCGTGATTGCCGCTGATGATAAAAGCAGAATCCGGACTACTGGCTGGACGTTACTGCTGCCATCGCTGATAGCAACCGCCGCTCAAGTATGGGTTATTGTCGGCGTTCAACATGGCATACATAAAAAATCGGTCCCTATGGCATTTCCTTGGGAATCGGATTTTTGGCTCTACATCATGGGGAAAATCGCACGTTCTCTGATGCTCCCCATCAACCAGCCGGTGTTGGCTTTTTCGATAACCATATTGTTGGTCGCCGCTATTTTTTGCGCACTGGGCTATATTGCTTTTCAGATATACAAAAACAAACTTGACCCACAACAAACCCGCTTCAGTTTTATTTTCGCTTCACTGTTATGTTCCATTCTCTTGTACCTTTTCCTCCCTGAATTCATAGAATAAGCGCAACGCTTGAAACGAGAGGCAGAGAGCCAGCCACCGGTAGAATCCAGGCTCTCACACCGAAGGATTCAAGCGCAGATGACTACGCATTACCGGCAGCTGACTCAG